>SLRB01000129.1 GCA_007131165.1 Bacteroidales bacterium
AGGTAAGCTCAGTTTCAAATTTCGAAACTTTCCAGTCAAACAGGATGATGCTGAGATATCGTGATAAAGATGGGAAAAAGATCCAGCCTGTTCACACACTCAATGGGAGTGCCCTTGCCTTGCCCAGGATACTGGCAGCCCTTCTTGAAAACAACCAGACAACTGACGGGATAAAAATTCCCCTGCCACTGGCCGGAAGGTGTGGATTTGATATAATAAGCTCCTGAGGCCATGGTCCGGAACCTGCATGCAAAAGATCCGGCGAAAGCATATTTATATGCCGGGCTTGCTGTATTGTTCTGGTCGACTGCAGCATCTGCATTCAAACTTACACTGGAGCATTCAACACCCTTGCAGATACTTTTCGTTGCAGCTCTAACGAGTTGTATAGCACTGGCCGCTGTTCTGATTGCGCAGGGCAAGATGCATCTCCTTAAAGGAACTACGCCCGCGCAGCTGCTTTATTCGGCAGCAATGGGCCTGCTCAACCCGTTTATGTACTATCTTGTGCTTCTTGAGGCATACTCCCTGCTTCCGGCACAGGTGGCGCAGCCGCTCAACTTTACGTGGCCCATTATGCTGGTTTTGTTGTCGGTACCGCTGCTAAGGCAACCGGTATCGCCTGCCAGCCTTGTTACGATGCTGATAAGTTTTGCAGGTGTTTACCTTATATCTTCACAAGGAAGGCCTTTTGCATTCAGGGTAGCTGACCCCCTGGGAGTATCTCTTGCCCTTGGAAGCTCGGTAATATGGGCGCTTTTCTGGATATATAATGTGAGGGATAACAGGAATGAGGTTGTTAAATTGTTTTTATCCTTTTCTTTTGCTTCAGTTTTTGCTGCTGTTGCAATGCTGGTTACTTCAGGGTTTAGCGGACTGAACCTGTATGGTGCAGCAGGCGGTGTTTATATTGGGCTTTTTGAAATGGGATTTACATTTGTATTCTGGCTCAAGGCAATGCAATTTGCTGTGTCGGCCGACAGGATCAGCAATATGATATACATTACACCTTTTATGGCGCTGGTTCTGATAAGTATCATACTTGGCGAACATATACACCTGACGACCGTGGGGGGCCTGGTTCTTATAGTGGCGGGAATTGTCCTTCAGAAACTGACATTGCCGGTCAGGATTGAAGGCACGGAGCACCGGCAAAAAAAGAAATAAACTCCGGAAGAAAAACGTTTAAACTTATTATTGCCCAAATTTGTTAATATACCGGTATATTTCGACTTACAGAAGGAACTGCTTCGCTTAAATAAATATTTGATTATAATCTGCCTGAAACCATGGAAAAGAAAAAGTACAGATTTATATTCCCGTTGCTCCTTGTTTTAATTTCAGCAGCCTTTCTTGTCTCCTCCTGCACCAAGGAAGAGGATGATCTGGATGATGACCAGCGAGTTGCCGAAAACACCGAGTTTTACAAGCTGATGCGTGAGTGGTACTACTGGTATGACAAGATGCCTGACATCAACCCGGCCAGCCAAATGTACAGGGACGTATATGATGTGATGGAAGCGATACGCCACCTGCCACTTGACAGGTGGAGCTATATTACAAGCAAGGAAGAATTTGACTCCTACTACCTTGAATCAAAATTTATAGGTTATGGTTTCGGGTCTGCATTCGATGCGCAGGGGAACCTCAGGGTTACATTCATATTCAATACGGTCGGTATGTATGAAAAAGGGGTGAGGCGAAGCTGGATCCTCAGGGAGGTTAACGGCACAACTGTCCGTCCCGGGGTTAATATAAACCAGCTCTTGGGTGCTAACGAGATTGGCGTTTCCAATAATTTCCTCTTCATTGATCCGGATGGCGAAGAGGTAGCGATGACACTTTCGAAGGATGAGGTTTTCATGAACACAGTGCTGCACAAAGAGGTGATCGAATACGGTGGTATAAATGCCGGGTACCTGGTATTCAAGAATTTTACCACACCCTCATTTGATGAACTGGAGGAGGCTGTTGACTATTTCAATGCCGAGGGGATCGATGAACTGATCCTTGACCTCAGGTACAACGGGGGCGGACAGACCAATGTGGCAAATTTCCTGGCCAGCATTATCGGGGGTGAAAAAGTTGCGGACAAGCCTTTTGCCAAATATCTGTACAACGAAAAGAAGGCAGAGGATCATAACTTTATTGACTCAATGAAATATGAGTCCAATATTTTTAATGTCGACCGGCTTATTACCATTACAACAAGGGCAACTGCCTCTGCCAGTGAGATGGTGATCAACGGGCTGAAGCCTTTTATGGATGTATATATTGTGGGTGACAATACTTATGGTAAGCCAATGGGAATGAATGCCTGGTATTACGGCGACAAATATGCTTTCGTACCGGTTACATTTAAGATAGCCAATGCCAACGGTGACGGCGATTATTTTGACGGACTTGTTGCAAATTCTTATGTTGCCGACGATATAACCAGGCCTTTCGGCGATCCTGAGGAAGCGTCACTTAAAGAGGCACTTGAATTTATTGTTACAGGGGCGTTTAGCGGGCTGCCCCGGAAAAAGTCACTTTACGTGCAACCTTTTGAGGAGATGAAAGGAATAAGGGCAGAGATAGGCGCTCATTAATAGTATGGCATTCTTTCCATGTACACAATTTTGTGGAAAATATGTCAAAATAACTAATACGGATTTGGAGAAAGAGAGAATAATACTCGGTATTGATCCCGGTACTACAATGATGGGATACGGCCTTATCAAAGCGACCGGCAAGACTCCCACCATGCTGGCGCTGGGGGTTATCGAGCTGAGGAAATTTTCCAATCATTACCTGAAGCTCCAGAAGATATTCGAGCGGACCCTGCACCTTATTGACCAGTATCATCCCGATGAGATTGCCATAGAAGCTCCTTTTTACGGTAAAAATGTTCAATCGATGCTGAAGCTTGGCCGTGCCCAGGGTGTTGCAATGGCAGCGGGTCTATACAGGTCGCTTCCGATATTTGAGTATGCCCCGCTAAGGATAAAGCAGGCCATTACCGGCCAGGGCAGCGCATCTAAAGAACAGGTGGCCCTCATGCTTCAGAAGATGCTTGACATACCTGAGCTTCCCGATAACCTTGATGCAACCGACGGCCTTGCTGCCGCTCTGTGCCATTTTTACCAGAATGAACTTGCACAGAAGGTTCAGGGATACAAATCATGGAAGGATTTTATTTCGAAAAATCCGGGCAGGATCGGATGAGAGTCTAAGCGGCGGTCAGCACTTCAGTTAACGACCGGGTACAAACAACCGGGTACGGATCAGGCAAAACCCTTGATATACTGCAAGCAGGAGAGATACGACAGGTAATTATGTCAGCCTGATCGTGAAAACAGATTGGGCTTCTCATCCAGTCCGAAAAGGGTGGGATGATCTTCGTCAAATTTCTTCAGGATTGCTGTGACTATGGTTTCCCGCATGAATTTGGACTTGTTGCTCACCCTGTATTTTTCGCAGTAACGATTTATGGCCCTCATCTCGCGGGCATTGAGCAGGAAGGATTGCTTGTGGACCCTTTTCATCTGCTCATCTTTACGAACTTTATTCTTCATATTGTAAAAAGAATGCCGGTGAAAACAAATGCCCGCCCTTACGGCGGTACGGTTCGTTTCCAAAAATACCGGTCGCCGGCATATTTTCAAAGGATAAACGGGAGTAAAGTTGTTGATTGTTGATAATTCATGTGGTTATCAACAAATGTTGTGGCTATTAGTATGGTTTCCACATCCGCCATTCTATTTTTTTGCCATCTTCATAACGTTCAAGACGCATATCGGCGTAGGCAAGCCTTGTAATATCCCAGACCAGGGTGAACTCTTCCCTGACCCCCATGTTAAAGTGCATCTCGATCTGCCTGTCGCTGTTAATGAATTTCCATTCACCCTGGATACCGTATGTGTCCCACGGGTTGTTGCCGTAATATCCCTGGATCCAGTAAAGGAAACCGTCTCGTCTCATATTTACATTATGATTGGCATACTCTTCGGTTTTATCTACTCCATCTTCCCTAACAAGCTCAAAATACCAGTTACCGGTGGCCCGCTCCTTTCTCGAATATATACTGAACCAGGGCCCGTCGTCATACTTTTTGCATGAAACAGCCGGTATCATTAGCAGCACGATCAATGCCAGCAGGGCAACGTTTTTGAATTTTTGCATTTTTTCAGAATATGGATGTTCAATAATTGCAAATATAATTACAATTTAAGACTTGTTTGGCACGGGTTACAAAACACAACTTGCTACCCGCTACGTTACAGGTAAAGGTTGCGTCACCGGCCATTATAACTTTCCCCTTCAGAGCAGGGCACCCCTGATCTCCCTCAGGCTTATTAGTTTTACCAAAACTGCGGTCACCAGACCAGCAGCCGTGGTTATAACAAACCCTGTGACCGGGCCGGGTACCATGGCCCTTGAAAGTGCTCCTGCACTAATCAGGGTTAAAAGGAAAACGGCAAACCGGATAATAAATTTTCCTGATGGTATTAAATTGAATAGCTTCATTACAAGTGCCAGCTGAAGCATTGCTGCAAAAGACTGGGTGACCATGCTGGCCAGAGCAGAGCCCTGTGCCTGGTAACGGGGTATCAGCAAAAGGTTCAGTCCTATATTGAGAAGCACACTGAATGCAGCTATTATGTTCAGGTACCTGATATTTCCATTGGCAGTTAGCAAGGTTCCCGAAATGATCGAGCAACTAACAAATACAAAGCTTACCATCAGATAACCAAAAACCACTGATGATTCAGCGGTATGCTCCCTGTACAACAGATCCATTACTTCAAAGCTGTAAAAGTTGAGGGCGACAGCGCCGGTAACTGCCGGGATTATGAGAAGCATAAATGAGAACCGGAAGAGCTGCCCCACCGGTTCGTCCTGCTTTATCATCCTTGAAAACATAGGCAGCAGGATGCCTGCAAAAAGGAACCCGAGCATCGATGCAGCATCAAGTATACGGAACCCCTGGGCATATATACCAGCCTGAAGCATGCCGTCTGAAAGCATCCTTTCAAGCATTACCGAATCGGTACGGTAGTAGAGTACCATCATAAGGCCCAGCAATGCATAAGGATAGCTTTGCTTCAACATTTTGCGTGTAACCGAAAAGTCCAGCCTGAGTTCTGAAAAGGCCACATATTTAAGCAGGATGACCACTATAATGATTGTTGTCATGAAATAGGCTGCTGTCTGGGCGTATACGAACCACTCAATCCTGAACGTCGAACCGGTAACGTTTCCCCATAACAACACACTGCATATAACAATCATCAACAGACGGTCGGTTACCGAAAGGAGACTGTCTGTGCGGAAGAGCTGCAACCCGCTAATATTGCTTCTGAGATAGATATTTAGCGAATTTAGAAACTGGTTAAAAAGGAGGATCACCAGCAGGTTGACCTGTACTGCTGTGTAGCCGAGAAGGTAAGCAATCGAAAGACTTGCCACGAAGTAGGCAAGTGCAAGGAGCAGCTTGAGGTTTATAATATTGGGGAGCAACCCGGGCAGAAGATTGTGATCCCTCGCTATGTTGCGGCTGTTGAAGCTTGCTATCCCAATATCCTGGATGATATTCAGCAGCAGAGAGAAGCTAAGAAGTGAGAAATAGAAACCATACTCGCCGGCACCCACGGTATTCTGAACAGTCAGGTCTATACCCAATACCCAAAATGGTTTGACCAACAGGTTAAGAATAATTAATAATGTTAGATTTGTAAGGAATTTACGTTTCATTCAAAAGGGCCGGGTTGTAATAAATAACTAAAAATAGATATTAATATTGACATCATCAGCATCCTGTAGAAGGTATAGGCCGGCAGTGATACAGCCGGTCCTGAAAATCCGGGCGGTTGGCCCGGGCATACGGGGATGTGGTAATGCAGTATTTAAAATATCCTTATGAGGATCGCTGTTAATACAAGGCTTTTGTTGCCCGGAAAACTGGAGGGTATCGGGTGGTTTGCTTTTGAAACACTGAAAAGGATCACAAAAGGCAACCCACAACATGAATTTATCTTTCTTTTTGACCGGCCCTGGTCTGATGATTTTGTTTTTTCAGATAATGTAACACCGTTGGAAGTCAAGCCTCCTGCCAGGCACCCGCTCCTCTGGTATACCTGGTTGGAATACTCTCTGCCGGGGGTTCTGAAGCAATGTGGTGCAGAACTGTTCCTTTCTCCCGACGGTTACATTTCTCTTTCGTCCGGTGTCCCCTCCGTGGCTGTAATTCACGACATTAACTTCATGCACAGGCCTGATTTCCACCCATTTCTAACGAGGAAATATTACAGGAGATATTTCCCCAGGTTTGCCTCGGCGGCAAAGAGAATTGTAACTGTTTCCGATTATTCCAGGAGCGATATAATAAGAACATTCGGGGTTCCTCCAGGCAAGGTCGATGTAGTTTATAATGGTGCCGGACAGGATTTTTATCCACTTAACGGCGAAGATAAAGGCAAGGTGAGAGATGAGGTAGCCGGAGGTAAAGATTACTTTCTTTTTGTAGGTTCATTCCACCGCAGGAAAAATATAACCGGACTGCTAAGGGCCTATGATCTGTTCAGGGAAAGAAACAGGCACAATATCAGGTTGGTACTTGCAGGAGAGAGAATGTACGGTTACCCGGAAATGCAGAGAACAATCTCCCGGATGGCCCACAGCAATGATGTCCTATTTACCGGATACAAAGACCCATCGCAACTAAGGCAGATTTACGGGGCTGCGCTTGGTCTGGTATATATTCCTCTTTTTGAGGGATTCGGGATACCATTAATCGAGGCTATGAACTGCGACACTCCGGTTATTGCCTCAAACAACACCTCCATACCGGAGGTGACAGGTGATGCTGCACACCTGGTAGATCCGGAAAGCGCGGGGTCGGTAGCAGAAGCGATGGAAAAGTTAGCAACTGACATGAATTACAGGAATATGCTTGTTGAACGTGGAAGAGAGAGAAGAAAACTGTTTTCATGGGAACGGACCGCAAAGCTGTTATGGGAATCGGTCGAAAAGACAATGCAGGAGATTTGAAGCCAATAGCTGCCCCCTATCCGGGACAGGTTAGGGTTTGTTAGATTATCATAACTATGTTAACAGCCTTTTACAGGAATGATGTAACCGAAGCAGGATGTGATGAAGCAGGCAGGGGGTGTCTTGCAGGCCCCGTTGTTGCTGCTGCAGTTGTATTGCCGGCAAATTATGAAAACCCATTACTCAGGGATTCTAAAAAACTGACCCCTGCAAGGCGAGAACTGCTGCGTGCCGAACTGGAACAAACTGCGGTGTCATGGGGTATTGGAGTAGTATGCAATGAAGAGATTGACAGGTTAAATATCCTCAAGGCATCGTTTCTTGCCATGCACAGGGCACTGGACCAACTCGCTGCTACACCGGGCCACATCCTGGTTGACGGTAACCGCTTCACTCCGTACAGGGGAATCCCCCACACCTGCGTTGTTAGGGGAGATTCTCTATATATGAGCATTGCTGCAGCATCAGTACTTGCAAAAACACACCGTGACGATCTGATGAAAAGCCTGCATTTGCAATTCCCGGTTTACGGATGGAGCAATAACAAGGGTTATCCTACCAGGATGCATACCCGGGCAATAAAGCAACACGGACTAAGTCCGCTTCACCGTAGAAGTTTCAGGATCAAACCTGTTCAGAAAAGCATTGACTTCAGTAATTGACAGTGACACATGTATAGCTCTGTACTGCTATCTCCCGGCCCGGTTGACTATTGCGGGCTGACAGATATTTCTGGAAAATTGAAAAATATTTATGATATATTAGCAACAGAATTAATACGTAATACCTATCATATTTTCTGCCGGACCGGATATGTGTCATACCGCTCCTTAAACTACCTCAAATATTAACAGATTAACCTGGTTATCATGCGCAAAAATCTGACACTTCTTATTACACTGTTGTTTGTCTGCTCTCTCAGTATAGAGGCCGATGAAGGTATGTGGATGCTGCCCTATCTTGAAAAGCTTAATATTGAGCGTATGAGGGAACTGGGACTTGAACTTGATGCAGATGATATATACAATATAAACCGTTCAAGCCTTAAGGATGCTGTTGTCATATTTGGTGGTGGCTGCACTGGAGAGATGATATCAGACCGTGGCCTTCTGCTTACAAATCATCATTGCGGTTACAGTGTCATTCAGTCACACTCTACCATTGAAAACGATTACCTTTCTGATGGTTTCTGGGCTGCCTCCCCTGATCAGGAGATCCCCTCGCCGGGCTTATCGGTTGTTTTCCTGGTACGTATTGAAGATGTAACCGACAGTATCCTTGATCAGCTTGATCCTGATCTTGGCGAAGCTGAGAGAAGCATCATGATAAACCTTCTTTCCAGGAGGCTGGAGCGTGAGGCAACACAGGAAACCCATTATTTTGCAAGGGTTCAGCCTTTCTTTGGGGGTAACAGGTATTATATGATGGTTTATGAACGGTTTACTGATGTTCGTCTGGCCGGAACTCCACCCTCCTCAATAGGAAAATATGGTGGTGACACCGATAACTGGATGTGGCCAAGGCATACGGGAGATTTTGCCTTATTCAGGGTCTATAGCGGACCTGACGGGTTACCCGCTGACTACTCCGAAGATAACATACCTGTGAGACCGAAGCATCATCTGCCTGTCTCGATGAGAGGTGTTGAGCCCGGTGATTTTGCCATGGTTCTGGGCTACCCAGGTGGGACAACCAGGTATATGACCTCTTATGAGGTTGATGATGTTCTCCGGATAACCCATCCCAACAGGATCAAGATAAGAGGCCTGCGTCAGGATATTCTTATAGAGGATATGCTGGCCAGCGATAAGGTCAGGATCCAGTATGCCAATAAATATTCTAATTCAAGCAATTACTGGAAATTTTCGATAGGGCAGAGTGAGGTGCTTGAAAGGCTTGGTATCTATGATCGTAAAAAAACCATTGAGCAGGAATTCCGCGAATGGATGGCAAATGACCGGGAGCGGAGCATACAGTATGGTGATGCACTCGGGCTTATAGAACGTGCGGTAATAAGCAGGAGGGATTACAGCCATGCTATACAGTATATTAATGAGGCTATTTTGAGAAGCTGTGAAATTGTTACAATGGCAAACCGGGCAAATAACCTGCAACGATTGCTTGCAGAAGGAAGTGCTGGACAACAGGAGATTGCCGGTGCTGTTGAAACTCTCAGTAACGCGGCAGGATCTTTTTACAGGGATTACAATCCTCCAACCGACAGGAAAGTGGTAGCTGCCATGCTTGAGCTATTTTACGCCGATGTTGATACCGAATACCATCCTACGGTGCTTTCCGGTATCTACGAGCAATATGAAGGTGACTTTGAGGCATATGCAGCACATCTTTTTGATAATTCCGTTTTTGCGTCGGAACAATGTCTTATGGATTTCCTTGAAGATCCCATTTCCGGGGTACTTGACAATGACCCTGCCCTGATGCTGGCAAGATCGACCTTCGAAAAGCTGGGTGAGCTAAGGGAGGCTTCCCAGGAGTATTCCCATGACATGTCGAGGGGACAAAGACTGTTTATGGCGGGACTTATGGAGATGCATCCCGACAGTACCTTCTACCCGGATGCTAACTTTTCAATGCGTCTTACATATGGTACAGCAGGTGGTTATAATCCGCGCAATGCTGTATGGTACGACCATATTACCACTCTGGACGGGGTGATGGAGAAGGAAGACCCGGATCATCACGAGTTTGTTGTACCTGAGAGGCTCAGGGAACTATACAGTGAACGGGATTATGGGCATTACGGGGTTAACGGACTAATGCCTGTTAATTTCATAACTAATAATGATATTACCGGTGGCAACTCGGGTAGTCCTGTGATAAATGCCCGGGGAGAACTTACGGGACTGGTGTTCGACGGCAACTGGGAGGCAATGAGCGGAGATATAGCCTTTGAACCGGAGCTGCAGCGATCAATTGCCGTCGATATACGCTATATACTGTTTATAATTGACAAGTATGCCGGGGCTTCGCATTTTATAGAAGAGATGACCATTGTAAACTAAGATAAATTCTTGCTGATTTCAGAAGGCAGATTGCCGCCAGGACTCAAATGACAAAACCTCCCAAAATAACAGTGTATACCGATGGGGCCGCACAAGGCAACCCTGGTCCGGGAGGCTATGGCATTGTACTTATGTCCGGCAGGCACAGGAAGGAAATTTCCCAGGGTTTCAGGCTTACAACCAACAACAGGATGGAGCTTCTTGCAGTTATAGTAGCCCTGGAGACTCTGAAAATACCCGGAAGCCATGTAACGGTCTATACAGATTCACGCTATGTTGCTGATGCAGTGGAAAAAAAATGGGTGTTCAGCTGGGAAAAGAAAGATTTCAAAAATAAGAAGAATCCCGACCTTTGGAAACGGTTCCTAAAGGCCTACCGAAAGCACAATGTCACTTTTATATGGATCAGGGGCCATGCCAACATCAAGGAGAATGAGGTATGCGACCGCCTGGCGGTCAGGGCAAGCAAGGCGGGCAACCTGCTCGAGGATAAGGGCTACCAGCCAGGCGGTGAATAGTTTTTTAACATAACAATTCTCATCAGCCATCATTGATGGCAGTAAATTGCCATTGTTTCAACAACTGCACGCAAACTGTTCATATACGTACATCGTGTGTATGGAAACAGATAGCCGGTTGTCTTTGTCGCTGCTTTACGAGCCATACAATCAATGATATAGGGTGTGTGGCATTTATATTGATATATTCAAGGTGAACAATAATTTTTGAGCAGCGATGTTACGAAATTATATAATAACGGCATTCAGAAACCTCCTAAGGCACAAAAGCTTTACGGTTATCAACATACTCGGGCTTTCCATCGGATCTGCTGCATTTATCCTTTTGATGCTGTATGTGATCAGCCAGTATTCGACCGACAGGTTTCACGAGAACAGATACCGGATATTCAGGCTGGAATTCAATAACCAGGTTATCCATCCTCCACAGAATGCCGGTTTTCTGGCTGGAAACTTCCCGGAAATAGAAAGGCTGACCAGGATAAATTTCTATAACTCATCACAACCTTTTGATTATGGCGACGACAGCTACATGTTTACCAATATGATCTGGGCTGATTCATCGTTTTTTGATATCTTTTCATTTACGCTGATTCAGGGTAACAGAGATGAAATATTGACCTCCCCCTTTGAAGTTGTTATTACCGAGAGTTTGGCAAAAAGGGTTTTCAGGAATGGAAGCCCTGTAGGGCGCGTTATTTACATGAGAAATAACCAGCCTTTTACAGTTACCGGCGTAATAGAGGACCTGCCTCCTAACTCCACCATACAGGCAGATGCAATAGGGTCTTTTTTATCGGTGCCATGGAGTATGGGTTTCGCAGACCTGGATGAACTGTCGGCTTATGCGAATTTCCATATTTACCTGCTGTTGGGTGAGGGAACCGATGCCGGGATGCTGGCTGAGAATATTCACCACGAAAGATTTCAGGAGAGCGGACTTTCCGATGAGGTCGATTTTGATCTGACCGTCAGGCTGAGGCCCCTGTTGGAGACCTATTTTGTTGAGGGTGTGGAGTTTGATCAGGCTATTAAAAAGGGCAACAGGTCTTTTGTGCTGATTTTCCTTACAGCTGCAATCTTTATCCTTCTAATAGCTGCAATTAACTTCGTGAATCTCTCGACAGCAGCAGCTTCACTGAGAGCCAGGGAAATTGGCGTGAGAAAAGTGGTGGGGGCTGCACGGCCCTGGCTTGTAATGCAGTTCCTGGTAGAAACGGTAATTTTGTGTATTGCCGCCGCGATAATTGCAGTTGCTGTTGTTGAGCTCACCCTTCCCCATTTTAACAGGCTGGTGCTGGCAGATATTCATATCAATTATGTTTCGGGTTTCCTTCTTGCTGTCTTGTCAGGAGCGGTGGTGCTGGGTGTTATAGCAGGGTTGTACCCCTCTTTTTACCTTACTTCGTTCAACCCGGTAAAGGTGCTTAAAGGCAATGGTTCAAAAGGCCCGGGGGCAGGTGTTTTCAGAAGGCTACTGATTATCGTTCAGTATGCCATATCAATAATATTGATAGTTTCAACACTTGTTGTAACAGGGCAGATCAGGTTTCTCAAGAACAATGACATGGGGTTTGATAAGGATAATGTTGTATATTTTTATCTTTCCGGTCAAGAGTATCCTGGAACAAAGGATCTTTTAAGGGAACGTTTGCTTGAAGACCACGGCATAATGCACGTTGCATACTCCAACAGCATCCCCGGAAGGGTTGCAATGAAACAGGGGTTCTATTATCTTGACGATGTAAATAGCTTTTATTCGCTGCCGGTAACCGACAATTACCTTGAGCTGATGAATATAGGGATTGCTGAAGGACGCGACTTCTTAGAGGGAAGCCGGTTTGATCGTGAGAACGGCTATATCCTGAACCGCACCGCGGCCAGGATGATATTCGGCAACGAGCCTGCCGTGGGTAAGAGGTTCCGGCTGTGGGAAAGAGAGGAGTTTGGCGAGGTGATTGGTGTGGTAGAAGACTTTAACTTCCATTCGCTGCATACAGCGGTTGCGCCACTGGTTATATATTACAGGCCGGAATGGTGCAATATGGTTAATGTGAGGTTAGAGAAAGGCCGTGAAAGAGCCGCGCTCGACCATATAGAAGATGTATGGTCTTCACTGTTCCCCGGAAGGGCTTTTAATTACTGGTATCTTGAAGAAAGTTTTAAATCGCTTTACCGGACTGAGGAACGCTTCGGCAGGATGTTCGGAAATGCCGCACTGCTGGCCATATTAATAGCAACAGTCGGCCTCTACGGCCTTACCTCTTTCATGGTTCTCAGAAGAACCAGGGAGATCGGAATACGAAAAGTCATGGGTGCAGGTGAATGGAAGATTACTGGTATGCTTGTCGGCGATTTTACAAAATGGGTTCTTCTGGCGAACATTGTTGCATGGCCTCTGGCATGGTATTTTATGAATGAATGGCTGGCAGGTTTTGCTTACCGTACTACAGTGGGAGTGCATTTTTTCATTACCGCCGGTATACTGGCTTGGCTTATCAGCTTCTTAACCGTGTCGGCACTGGCCCTGAAGGCCTCGCGTACAAATCCTGCCCAAACCTTGAGGGATGAATAGGCACCCGGCAGGAGGCCACCAGGTATGCCTCTGACAGTTAAAAAAATCACCCATGATAAGAAACTATTTCATTACAGCATTGAGAAAACTTATAAGGAACCGGGTCACCTCTGCCATAAATATTGGTGGACTGGCTGTGGGAATTGCAGCTTCGATATTGATCATGCTGTATGTATTCAACGAGCTGTCGGCCGATAAATTCAATGAGAATTATGACAGGATATACAGGCTGGAGGTGGGCGATTTCATGGTTACCGGATCAGCGCAGGCCTTGTTGCTGAGGGGTAATTTCCCGGAAGTTGAGCAGACTGCCCGTATGGACTTCAGATACAGTCCACTTCTCAGATATGGAGAGCAGAATTTCAGGCTTGAGGAGTTTGCCTATGCTGATTCTTCAATATTCGACATATTTTCATTCAGGTTTCTGAGAGGCGATCCTTCATCTGCACTCCACCTGCCCTTTTCTCTTGTACTGACAAGCTCACGGGCCCGGATGATATTCGGAGATAATGATCCGGTCGGTGAGACGGTAGTATTTGACAACAACAGGAAATATACAGTAACCGCAATTATTGAGGATCCGGAAAACTTTCACCTGCCCGTAAAAGGGCTTGGCTCATTTTCTACATTACAGCATATCGAAAATAATGATGATTTTGACAGCTACCTCTTCAGCTATATGAATTTCTTTACATATGTGCTACTGCATGAAACAGCCGATCCTGAAACAATGGCAGAAAAGTTTAATGATCTTGTCGACGAAAGGTTTCCTGATGCCAGGTTTTTCAGCTTCAGGTTTCGTCCACTCAGCAATATTTATTTTAACAGAGATCTTGACGATTCGCCACCTGTACGACACGGTAACCTGCCCCTTGTGCAAACACTGATCGTGATTGCGGGACTTATACTGATTATTGCCATAGTGAATTTTGTTAACCTGGCGACTGCAAATGCTTCTGCCAGGATGGGCGAGATCGGGGTCAGAAAGGTAGTTGGGGCAGACCGGAAAGATCTTGTATTTCAGTTTCTTGCCGAATCGGTAGTATTAAGTTTCATGGCTTTCCTGGTCGGAATAATCATGGCAGAGCTTCTGCTCCCTGTTTTTAACAACCTTCTTTTAACCGACCTGAACTTAAGCTCTTTCGGTAGCGTACCGTTTTTTTTCTCTGTCTTGCTTCTTGTATTACTGACCGGAATACTTGCTGGCATATATCCTGCGTTTTACCTGGCATCACTCGGCACCAGCGCTGTGCTGAAAAAAGGGGGCACCGGCGGAATGGGTGCATTGTGGTTCAGAAGAACGCTTATTGTTCTGCAATTTACTATATCGGTAGTGCTTATTGCCGGGACGCTTTTGGTCAGCAGGCAGGTCAGTTATATGAGAAATAAGGACCTCGGGTTTGACAAGGATAATGTATTGCTTGTAAGAATAAACAGTGATATTTCCCGCTCTGTAGATGCCTTCAGGGACAGGCTTATGGAGCATGATGCAGTAGAATCTGTATCATTGTCTAATAATCTTCCTGGTTATGTTACCTGGTTCAATACATGGGTAATTGAAGGTGAGCGGAAGACCCACAGGTTTTTGCCGGTAGACCCTGAGTATATTGACCTGATGGATATTGAGATCATTTCAGGCAGGAACTTTGATATTGACCGGCCGGCGGACCGCGAATTTACCTATATCCTGAATGAGGAGGCGGTAAGGTTTTTTGGGTTTGATGATCCCGTGGGAGAGGAGTTTATGGTAGGCGGACAACAGCCGGTCAGAATTATAGGGGTTGTAAATAATTTCCATTTCAGGTCATTGCATGAACCTGTGGGGCCTTTGGTCATGGGCTGGCAACCGCGAAACCTGCGCCTGGTCAATATCCGGACTAATGGATTGGATCAGGCAGGTGTTATTGAGCATGTTGGGAATCTGTGGGAAGAATTTTCACCCGGCACTCCTTTCGAGTATATGTTTCTCGACAATGAGATTGATAATCTCTACATTTCCGAAATAAGGATGAGCAGCCTTTTCGGATATTTTGCCATTCTTGCTGTTATCATTGCATGTATGGGCCTGTATGGCCTGAGCATATTTGTCACAAACCGGCGCACCAGGGAAATTGCTATAAGGAAGGTTATGGGTGCCGGTGAATTTCCTGTTGTGATTATGTTGACAGCCGAGTTTGTCAGATGGGTCCTGCTTTCAATCTTCATAGCCTGGCCGGTTGCATTGTTTGTCATTACCAGGTGGCTGGAGAATTTCCCCTACAGGATAGAACCTGGCATATTTGCCTTGGCTCTACCGGGATTGCTGGCATTATTAATCTCAACTCTTACAGTGGGCGGAAGGGCGTGGAAAGTTGCAAGGCTCAACCCGGCTGATTCTATTCGATACGAGTAAGATATTTCTGACAAGTTGTAACCTGTAGTGTAATTGTACGTCATAAAGGCAAAGCTGTTTATTTTGCTTTAAAACCTGTTATTAACATATGACTTAATTGAATGATCAAAAATTACATATTGATCGCTGTCCGGAATATCCGAAAAAGAGGAGTCTTTTCGGTAATAAATATTGCCGGGCTTTCAATCGGGATGGCTTGCAGTATTCTCATCCTGATGTGGGTAGACCACGAATTGAGCTATGACCGTTTTCATCCCAAACAGAAGGATATCTACCGCCTCGGCTTCAGGGCCGAGATGCTCGGTACCTCGATGGATGTGCCTGTAGCCATGGCTCCCCTGGCCAGGGAACTTAAAGAAACATTTCCCGGCATAGATGATGTTGTAAGGATTGATGTGCCTGAAAACGTCAATGTTAGCGTTGGTAACGAGCATTATGTCGAACCCCTGGTTATCAAAGCAGACTCTTCATTTTTCACCTTTTTCGGGTTTGAGCTTGAGACAGGTGATCCAGGCAGGGTACTTAGTCACCCCTTCAGTATAGTTATAACCAGGGATATGGCAAGGAAGTATTTTGGCGATGAAAACCCGGTTGGTGAGGTTATAAGGTTAAATAATTCCCATGATTACACTGTTACAGGCATTGCTGCAAATCCTCCGTCTAATTCTCATATCACTTTCAGCGCAGTTGTACCGTTTATGTCTCTTTACGAGATACGACCCTCCGGATCAATGGACCACTGGCTCAGCCTGTCCTACTTTACATACTTCAGGGCAAACAACAGTTATGAGGAATCTGTTTTTTTCGGAAGGCTCGAAGACCTTTTTGAAGAAAGATTCGGAGAGCAATCGCGGGAGTACGGTATTGCCCTTGATCCGTTCCTTCAACCGGTTAGCACCATTCACCTGAACTCAAACATGCTTATTGAGCTTTCGCCTCCCGGTAACAAAGCAAGTGTTTATATTTTTTCAGCTGTTTCGGTTTTCATTCTTTTGCTGGCATGTATTAATTTCATGAACCTTTCTACAGCAAAGGCATCATTACGGTCAAAAGAGGTTGGAATAAGGAAAGTTTCGGGTGCGTCAAAAAGCCAGCTTGTCAGGCAGTTTCTGGGAGAATCGGTCATATATGCACTGGTAGCAGCAGTTATTGCAGTTCCAATGGTTGAACTCGGTCTGCCCTATTTCAACAATATTACAAACCTTGACCTCTCCTTTTTCAGCACTAACAACCACCGGATCCTGTCGGCGTTCCCTCTTTTTGTTGTGTTCGTCGGACTTTTGGCGGGAAGCTATCCTGCCTTCATACTTTCTGCCTGGAACCCCGTCAGGACTTTAAGGGGAGGGAAAACCGAATCCAGCGGGCGTTCGCGGCTCAGGAGCGGCCTGATCGTCTTCCAGATGATTATATCGGTAACCCTGGTGGTCTGCACCACCTTTGTGTGGAAACAGATGAATTATATCAATAGTAAGGATCTGGGGTTTACAAAGTCTGACAAGATCATTGTAAACCTTATTACGCTGGACCTGCGGAACCGATACCAGGTAATTAACCAGCACTTGCAGGGTGTCCCCGGTGTTAACGGTATTGCTTTTTCAACCTCTTTCCCGGGAGAGGAGTTCAGCGGTACCGTATTCCAGCCCGAAGGTGCTGATGAGGAGAGCATAATCAGTTTTATGCATGCCGATCCTGAGTATTGCGGTCTCATGGATATCAGGATTAAAGATGGAAGAAATTTTGACCCGGTTTTTGCCACAGATACAATGGCGGTGCTTATAAATGAAACAGCGGCTCGTACATTCGGCTGGAACGACCCTGTTGGAATGACCATAGGACGTCAGCGCGGGGATAACAATATTGAAACTTATACCGTGATCGGTGTGGCAGGCGATTTTCACTTCAGGTCAATGCACCAGTTGGTTGAACCTCTTATAATTCATCTTTTAAGAGGTTATCCCAGGTATATGACCATTGATATTTCGCCGGTAAATTTTCATCTTACTATTGCCGGTATTAAAGAAGCATGGGAAGAAATAAATCCGGATGACCCGTTCGAATTTGCCCTGTTGTCTGATAAATATGATTTCCATTACAGGTCGGAAATACAACTGGGCCGCATATTTACCTTCTTCAGCCTGCTGGCATTCCTGATAGCCGCACTCGGTATGTACGGCCTGTCTTCATTCATGGTGGAGAACAGAACGAAGGAGATCGGCGTGCGAAAGGTTTTCGGGGCCAACGAGGTATCAATTGTAATGATATTTTTCAGGCAGTTTGGATTATGGCTCTTATTTGCGAATATAGTGTCATGGGTTCTGGCATGGTATTTAACTGCCAGATGGCTTGAGATTTTTGCATACCGGATACAGTTAGATAACCCATTTGTTTTTGCCGGAGCAGCTTTGATGTCGGTAATGGTGGTGTTCATTGCTTCAGGGTACCAGTCACTAAAAGCGGCTTTAATCGATCCTGCCAGATCTCTGCGTTACGAATAGGAGTCCGTTATCGTACACCGGATGTTCCGGAACCGTACAGAGCCGGAACTCAAAAACACCTTTTCCGTATAGGCTGATCGGCGGATAATCAGAGATATATGCAGATTGGCCCGGATTTTGGGTTTTATTGTGAGAAATCAACCGTGGCCATCGGTGCTGTACCAGGAATAAATGACATAATAATGTTGAAGAATTATATTACTGTAGCATATAGGAATCTGTTTCGAAAAAAGGGTTATTCATTTATCAATATTTCCGGACTTGCGATAGGAATCGCCAGCTCACTTATAATACTTCTCTTTGTGCAGGATGAGCTGAGTTATGACCGGCATCATGATAATGCCGCCAACATTTACCGTCTTTGCATGAAAGCCAGTATGCAGGGCAGCAGCTTCAATGCGCCTATAACACCGGCACCTATGGCAGCAGCGCTTGTAGCCGACTATCCTGAGGTGTTGAGTGCTGTCAGGTTCTTCAATTTTGATGCTACACCCGTATTGCGTCATGGCGACAGGAGTTTCGTCGAAAGGGCATTTGTCTGGGCCGACTCAACTCTATTTGACATATTCTCGTTCAATATGGTTCAGGGAGACCCGAAGAACGCCCTCAACCGTCCCCATACGATTATAATGACCGAGTCGGCAGCAAGAAAATACTTTGGCGATGAAGACCCTTTGGGCAAGACACTGGAGTTTGGAACCCAGCGTATTCAATTTGAAGTAACAGGTATAATTGAAGACCTACCGGCAAATTCACATTTTTCGTTTGATGTGGCCGGTTCTTTTGTCACCGTTCCTCAACACAGTAACCAGATGTGGGTAAGCAATAACTATTACACCTATATTCTTCTTGACGAAAGGTCAGGGCCTGCTGAGCTTCAGGCCAAATTTCCCGAAATGCTTGAAAGGTACCTCGGGCCGCAGATTGAAACCGCACTTGGCATAACCCTTGAAGATTTCTATGAAAGCGGCGATGAATGGGGGTATTACCTGCAACCGCTTACAAGCATACACCTGCATTCCGACCTTCAGTATGAGATACAGGGTAACGGAAGCTTGACCACAGTTGTGGTGTTTTCATTAATTGCACTTTTTATACTTGTTATTGCGAGCATAAATTTCATGAACCTGTCCACCGCCAGGTCGGCCGGAAGGGCTAAAGAGATTGGCCTTAAAAAGGTGGTGGGTTCATCAAGAGCCCAGCTGATTTACCAGTTTCTTGGCGAATCGGTATTTTTAAGTTTTGTATCACTGATTGCAGCCCTGGTGCTGGTTGAACTTTTTTTGCCCGCTTTCAACAATTTATCCGGCAAGCAGCTTCAACTTCAGTATTTCACCACCTGGTACACCCTGCCCGGTTTATTGCTCGTCGGCATTTTTGTAGGGTTTATGTCAGGTAGCTATCCGGCATTTTACTTAGCCTCTTTTGAACCTGTGAAGGTACTGAAGGGCAGCCTGCAGTCCGGGATGAAAAGCTCAAGGTTGAGAGGTATGCTTGTGATTTTCCAGTTTGTAATTACCATTGTGTTAATAATAAGCACTCTGACAGTATACCGCCAGATGAATTATATCAGCACAAAGGATCTGGGCATGGATCCCGATAACGTGCTTGTTATTCAAAGGGGTTATAATATTCCCCAGGAGCAAAGGGAGGCGTTCTGCCAGGAGCTGGAGGGGTTTGCCGGGGTTCTCAGTGCCTCAAAGGCCCATGCTATACCGGGAACACCATTCAGCGGAAATGCGTTCAGGCGGGAGGGGACTGCTTCGGGCGAACAGAATATAATCTCTAATGCCTGGGTGGATTGGGACTATGCTGATGTTCTGAAGCTTGAACTTGTTGACGGGAGGTTTTTCTCGCGTAATTATGCAAGCGATTCCCTTGCTGTTGTGATGAATGAAACAGCAGTAAGGCAAATGGGATATACAGATCCTGTTGGCAAACGTGTCCTGCAGACCGGCGCGGGTGGAACAGAAGATGCCCCCGAGGATATTGCTTTTACAATAATCGGTATCGTGCGGGATTTCCATTTTGAATCACTGCACCAGACTATCAATCCCATGATCTTAAGTCCCGGACAATGGGGCGGTTATATCATTGCAAGGATTGAGCAGGGCAGTTCTGCTGCCGCTGTTGATTTTGCCCGGTTAAAGTGGGACGAGTTTGTAGATGACCAGCCATTTGAGTATTCATTTCTGGCAGATGACCTTGTTTCCGGATACAGGAGTGAACAGACGACGGGGCTAATATTTTCGATTTTTGCAGTTCTTTCGGTTTTTGTTGCCTGCCTGGGGTTGCTCGGACTGGCATCGTTTACCGCAGAACAGAGGAGCCGGGAAATCGGAATAAGGAAGGCTATGGGGGCATCAGTAATATCGGTGATGTCGCTGCTTTCAAAGGAGATAAATTATCTGCTGCTTATTTCAACCCTTATAGCCTGGCCGGTTGCCTGGTATTTTATGAAAAGCTGGCTTGAGAATTTTGCATACAGGATTGATCAGGGAATCGGGTTATTCCTAATAGCATCAATATTGACCTATGTCATAGCTCTTTCAACAGTCAGTTACCAGGCTTACAGGGCTGCCAGTCTGAATCCTGTTGACACGCTCAGGGATGAATAAAAACTGTTCAGGATGGTCAGGCGCAATGTGTTTTTACCCGGCTAATCCGGATATCGGTAATTTTCAAGCAGTTCAATACCATATCTTGTTGCAACACCTCGGGTCATGCTGATTATAATATTTTCGTAGATTTCTGATATTTTATACTTCTTTGGTGGGAAGATCGAGGGGTCGGATATCATGAACAATTGTTCAATAAGAATTAGGGCAATTATTTCTTCATTGATATCCTGCATATATACGCCCTGTTGCTTCCCTTTCTTCAGCAGATCTGTTATCAGCCTGAAAGAATGGGCCTTGCCTTCCTGTATTTTTTCTTTCCAAATTGAGGGATAGAGTCGCCGCAGGTCGGCGTAGTAGGCCGGGTTTATCTGCGAAAGGATTTCCGATCCTGTTTTCAGCAGGACCAGGACTGCTTCGATAATGTTTTTTGATTCATCAATGATCTGTGTATTGATTTTCATTTGCTCCCTTTGGTTCTGGTCAATGGTTTCCCTGATAAGAGAATCCTTGTTCCTGAAATTCTCATAGATAGTTCTTTTTGATATTTTCAGTCTCCTGGCTATCGTATCCATTTTTATCTTTTTCACTCCATGGATGAAAAAGAGTTTTGCCGCTTCAGTTATAATTTGTTCCCTGGCATCCATATTAGCTTGAATTGAATTAACATTGCTGTGAATATCCATCATAAAGTATTATGCACCAACTGGTACTTTAAAGCCTGGATCTTTTAATTACAGCCAATCTTGCATGTTATTTCACCATATTTTGGCATATACTGACCATATGAGAAATGCATCTTGCCGTAAGTTCCGGTTGTATGCATGATTATTCCCATTGCAGTATTGCCTGACGAATTCTAATGGCAATATTATTAAAAATTTAAATGATTAAAGCGTTTAATGTGATTAAGCTGATTTATCAGTATGAAAGATAATTAATTCTGACAATAATTGTCAGGAGATATTGTGTTTTTGTTTCTATGTTTTTTAGAATATCGTAAATGTGGTTTAAAACAGGATAAAGGATGATCCAAATCATCCGACTTCAATATTTACCATATCACTTTTTTCATATTTTTGGTTGCTGTTTAAAAAAACGTTTTTTAAAAAACCGAAACTATGAGATTGAAATCACTGTTACCCCTGGTTGTTTTCCTGGTCGCATTTGTCATACAGGCATGCAGTGTTCACCCTATCTGTCCTGCTTATGCCGATAAAGAAAAACCTGCAGAGCAGGTTGATAATACCTGAGAATTCGCGTTCCTCCCCGCTCATTTCCGACATCTCCCGGTCGCACCGGCAGGTTTTTATCCCTGGATTGGTTAAATTACCGCCCCCGCCTGTCTGCGAACGAAAAGTATAATAATTATACGCCGGTGCTTTGCCGCGGGGCAGTTAATTTAAGGCATACCTGCCTCCCTGACTATTGCTATCAGGAATTTACAATTCCCCTGCCTATCTTGGTAAACAAATTGTTGCTTTTGGCTTCTTTTTTTCATAAATTGTTTCCATAAAACCTGTACAGGCCTTCGGCAGACAAAATAACATGCAGATCACATCCGGAGAATAGTGCCAAATGACCAACATTCTGCATGTGAGTTATATCGAGGGTCAATAAAGCTTGGACGTCCCATTGGGATTGAAAAGTTTTTTAATAGTAATTAAAATTGGTACATATTGTTGACGTAATTGCTAATTGCACTGTACAGGTATAAAACTTTCATAACCAGGAACCGGATGGAGGGATATGGTTATAAGAGCTGCGGTTCATTCAACAGGCTGCCGTATCAGGATTGTCTTTTTTGCTTCCCGCAGATTGCAGTCTTTTGGGTTGAATTCACAGGTATAAATTCGCCGGCAATCACACTTCTTTTCAGCCGGCTACCAGGGCGCACAGGTTAAGTGTGCTCTGGTATTAATACCCCGTGTTACAGGGGAAGGGTTTCTATCACAGTAAAATATCTCGACCGGACATAATCAGATATTGGCAATATAACATTGTAAACCTTATTTCTCACTAAACTTTGGGTTATGAAAAAAAATGCATTTTCTATAGTCATTGTTATTCTTGGCCTTTTTATGTTGTTTGCCTGCGGGAGTAGCGACGAGGTCAGGATAGGCTTCAGCGTGGGGCCTTCTCATGAAAGATGGGAAAAAGATATTGATTACTTCACTTCAAGGGTCCGGACTTACGGGGCCACGGTCTATGTGACTGAAGCGGACAACAGTCACCAGAAACAGCTTGAGCAGGTTCGTGACCTTCTGAAGAGAGGCATAGATGTACTTGTTATTGTGCCGGTTGATAGCCGGCAGGCTGCGGAGATTGTTAATCTTGCGCACAACAGTGGCATAAAAGTGATCGCATATGACCGTATCGTGAACAACTGTGACCTTGATTTTTACATCTCTTTTGATAACATGAGGGTCGGGGAAATGCAGGCAGAGTATCTGACCCGGATGCGGCCTGAAGGGCATTATGCTTTACTGGGTGGTGATGCAATAGATAACAATTCAATACTGCTTCGTCTCGGACAAATGCACGTGCTGCAACCCTTTGTCGAAAGCGGCAAGATCAATATAGTGGTTGATCAATACATTAGAGATTGGAGTGATCAGGAGGCTTACCGGATAATAAACGACTACCTTGAGGAAAACCCCGGCCGCCTTGATGCTATTGTTGCATCCAACGATCATATTGCCGGGGGTGCATTCATGGCTTTGGAAAAACACGGACTGGCAGGCAAGGTACTGCTTACCGGGCAGGATGCCGAAGCGCAGGCGTGTAGAAGGATAGTTGAGGGTAAGCAGACCATGACTGTATACAAGTATATTGAAACACTGGCAGCATCAGCAGCCTCTGCGGCAGTTTCCCTTGCGAAGGGAGATCCGGTAATGAATACCCAGCTATCGATCAATAACGGCAAAGTGATGGTTCCTTCGATTCTTCTTTCATCAATGGTATCTGTTCATCCAGAGAATTTACGAATGACGGTGATAGCTGACGGCTTTATTGATGAAGGATTGGTTTTTCAAAACAGGTGATATTGCCAGGCACTCATTTTCAGAATATTTTTCCGATGAATTCGGTGGCTGAAATGTTCTGAAGATATTTGGGGAAAGGTATGGTTTCAAGTTTATTATAAAGCTCAGTCTCTTCATGCCTTGTTCCTTCAAGAAGGGTTTCAACTATTGAAGTTTCCCGGCTGTTCAGGTGGTCTCCGGATATTTTTGCCTTGCATATAATACCTCCTGAAACATACAGGAAAACATGGACCAGTCCGGCTCCGGTCATAAAAGACCTTTCAAATTCATATTTTGGCGAATATCCGAAATTCCATTCCCATGTGCGGTATTTGTCATCGCGCAGCTTTTTTATAGATATGAGGTCTTCATTTGAGAATTCATATTTTACGGCACCCGGATATTTAGTCATAATATGTTCAAGGATCATATTTCTGAACTGAATCACATCCATATCATTCTTAAGGTGGTCCTTTATGTTGGTAACTCTGCTGCGGATGCTTTTTACCGCTTTGCTCTGATATTTAAGGGGGTTTACCTTCAGGGCATGACTGAGTTTATCCATTTCAGATGAAAAAAGAAGCGTACCGTGATGCAGAACCCTCTTTTTATAAACATGCTCGGCATTACCTGAAATTTTTTTCCCATTTATCGTAAGGTTGTTTTTTCCGCTGAACTCTGCTACAATCGAGAGGTTTTTCAGCACTTCAATCACCGGTTGGGTATATTTTTTGAAATCTACCAGTTTGCCTTCACTGCCGTTCATAATGAACGTGAAGTTCAGATTGCCCAGGTCATGGTAGACCGCACCTCCCCCGGATAATCTTCGGGCAACCTTTATATTACTTTCCCGAACATAACCCATGTTGATCTCGCCGAGTGTGTTCTGGTGCTTTCCAACAACAATGGTATTATCGTTCCTCCAGAGCATGAAGCAGTCTCCTGAAAAATTATGAAGGAGATACTCCTCTGCTGCCAGGTTGAACCAGGGGTCAGTTGAATCGTGGGTGATGCAAAGCATTATTTGAAAAATTTTAACAATTGTAAATGTAGATGAATTTTTGTTCATTTAAATTACACACGGACGAATGAAAAAAAAACATCGAAAAGCGAAGCGGTTCATCCTGTAAGTCAAAATTTTGTATTTTTTGAACAAAATTTTGGCTTTTATACAGGATAAATATAGGATATCCGGGCCACACATTTACTAAAACACATAGCTGGCCGTATGGCAGGGATTCAATACAAATGAAAAAAAGGCGGTTGGTTAAAAGTTGGTAATTCGCAGCATATTCCCCTGTATTGTAGTTTGATATTGCTTCAGGGGCCGCTTTGCGGGGCCTTTCTGTACACCTCCGCTGTAGAAAAGCTCAAACTCCGAACCGCAGCAGGGGCAAGATGCCTTGAGCTCGGTTTCATCAAATTCTACGGCACAGTGCTTCGAGGGCTGGAAAGAGCAGGTGCGGTCAAATGCATTGAATTCGCGGTCCTGAAGCCTGAAAAGCAGAATGCCGTTAACACCCTCTTCAGGAATTACCCTTGCCTGAAGCAATCCGAGAGTCGCCAGCTCCGTATTAAGGTCCATCCACTTATCGACCCTCACATTGGGTATCCAGTCGTCCTTATCGTCACAAGAAATAAAAGTTGACAGGATCAAGGAAATAATAAATAATTTTATTAATTTTGAACTGAATATCATATCCGAAGAAAAGTAATTTTTACAAACCTACACGAAATTTTGTTTATCTTAAAGATATTACATGATTTTGGAGTGGTTTTTTTTTATTGACTGTGCCTTAATAAATTTCATACCTGGCAACTGGAATTTGATAACAGGATGTTGGGTAAATTAATTGATCAGATTATGGAAGGCTTTTTTGAAAGTTTCATTTACCTGCTTATTACTATCGTAATACTGGTTCTGAGCATGAGAAAGAAAAAGCCGGTTGAGCAGGCCCCGGAAGAGGAGGCACAGCCAGGCGATCCTTTCTCAGATGTTTTTGGAGATGAGGATGAAGACATTGAAGCAGCTGAAACCGTACCGGGACCCGTTACTTCGGGGGCTCGAAAAGAAGAGCCGGCAGGTGGTAAATCCGTTCAGTGGATGTCTGAGGCTGAAGCCAAAGAGATGCTTATGGATGCCGATGCAGTGATGAAGGAGGCTGCCGCTAATAACCCAATTGCCAGATTGGAAGGGCGGGTAGAACAGGTTTATGAAGATGCATACAATGTTGGCGGTCCGGAAGGCGGGGGAGTCCCGTTCAACCTCAGGAAGGCAGTAATCTATTATGAAATACTTGACCGGAGGACATTCTGACGCTCCGGGTATTATGTTTTGAAGTTATTACCTTAAAACCAGGTTTCCCTTATTAAAGTTATATAACGGTATTACAGGAATTATGAAGGACAAGTTCCCGAAAGTTTTTGATAATGTCCATTTTATGGACTTTGAATAATTAAATTATTATCTTTGCCCAGGAAAGAGTTCCGGGTTACCGGAATTCTTTTTTGTTTTAATTACTAATAACGGTGATCATGAGTAAAGTCTCTTATTTAACAGAAGAAGGGTTACATAAGCTCAAAGCTGAGCTTGAACACCTGCGGGGGGTTGAGCGCCCCGCTATTTCGCGTCAAATTGCAGAAGCCCGTGATAAAGGCGACCTCTCAGAAAATGCCGAATATGAAGCTGCAAAAGAGGCTCAGGCCATGCTTGAGATTAAGATTGCGAGACTTGAAGATTCTCTTGCCAATTCAAGGATACTCGACGAATCAATGATTGATGTAAGCCGGGTTCAGATACTGAACAGGGTCAAGTTGCGCAATAAGGCAAACAATGCGGTAATGGAATATGTTATTGTATCTGAGACGGAAGCTGATATCAAGAAGGGTAAAATATCTGTAAACACTCCCATAGCCAAGGGCCTTCTGGGTAAAAAGGCAGGAGAAGAGGTTGAGATCACTGTTCCCTCAGGAATTATCAATCTTGAAATTCTTGATATCTCCCGGTAATATAAAAAAGAATAGCCATGACAAGCATTTTCAGCAAAATAGTAAAAGGCGAGATCCCGTCCCACAAAATTGCGGAGGATGATAATTACCTGGCCTTTTTGGATATAAATCCACTTGCTAAAGGGCACACGCTTGTGATACCCAAAAGAGAGGTTGACTATATTTTCGACATGGACGATGACCTGCTTGCAGGTATCCAGGTCTTTTCCAAGAAGGTGGCGAAGGCGATTGAAAAAGTTGTGCCATGCAAAAGGATCGGTATCGCGGTTCTGGGTTTGGAAGTGCCGCATGCCCATATTCACCTTATACCGATAAACCGGCTGGAGGATATTAACTTTGGCCGGCCAAAGCTGCAATTTAGTAACGAAGAGCTTGCAGAAACCGCAGCCAGTATCAGACAGGTGTTGGAAAAGTGATGTCAAAAATTGCCATAACTGATTTTATTACAAATCCGGATATAGAGAAAGAGCTGCTTGGAGATTTGTTATCGGATAAGGTAAGCCGGGAAACGGAAGTTTTGCTGGTATGGCATGAAAAAATCGATGAGGAATACATCAGGAAACTTCCCCTGTTAAGGGCAGTACAGAGGTATGGATCAGGTTTTGACACCCTTGATCTTGCCGCCCTGCGCTCGCACGGCATTATCGCCTGCAATAATCCCGATTACGGTGTTGATGAGGTAAGTGATACCACGCTTGCAATGATAATAAACATTGCAAGGGGAATTACACTATATAATGAATCTGCAAAAAAGTATTTCCTTAACTGGCAGGAAAACTATAACACCCTTAAGAAAAGAAATTCCTCTACAACTGTTGCAGTGATCGGGGCCGGAAGAATTGGAGGCTCAGTTATTTTAAGGTGCAATGCGCTGAAGTTCAATGTGATATTTTATGATAAATATAAGGAGAGGGGTTACGAAAAGCTGCTCTCAGCGAAACGTGCTGACTCACTCGAAGAGGCACTTGCAGATGCAGACATTGTATCACTTCATGTACCTCTTAACGAGGAGACTAAAGGCATGGTCAACCGGTCATTTTTAGATGCCATGAAGCCGGGATCGTCGCTTGTAAATACTGCAAGGGGAGGCCTGTTTGATGACCCGGATCTGGTTTATGATGCCCTCCGTTCGGGGATAATTTACCAGTTTGCTACAGATGTGCTGCCCCAGGAGCCTCCTGGCAAGGATAAACTGACTGAGGCGTGGAGGAAATCAGAAGTATGGCTAAACGGCCGCCTTATAATAACCCCGCATACTGCGTGGTATTCACAAGAAGCTGCCTGCGAAATGAGAGTTAGTGCCGCGAAAAATGCATTACGGCTATTCAGAGGTGAACAGCCTCATAACCGGATTGTCTGATAAGTTTAACCGGACATGATGAAGCCGGGCCTGACTGGTAACAAAGCCCTCGCTTACACGGAGACAACTAATTATTCCTTGAAGAGGAGGCAGTTCCATTGCCGGCACAAAAAACAAACCCCCTGAAATCAATGGTTTCGGGGGGTTTTAGTAGCGGGGGCAGGACTCGAACCTGCGACCTTTGGGTTATGAGCCCAACGAGCTGCCACTGCTCCACCCCGCAATAAGTAAATGCAAAAGTAATGCAAGTTTGCAGAATCGCAAAATTTTTTCTGATTAATCTGGTTAGTTCTTATATATATATCAAAATAACCGGACAGCATGTTTTATTAGATAACATATACTCTATACCGCTTTATAATATTTTGCGCGTAGATTAACAGGGTCGTTTAAAAGTACGTATACAATTAAACTTATTATCTTTGCATTAATAATAGGCTCGGGATATGGCAAAAAACAAGAAAAAGAGTTTTTTTGAAAGACTTAAGCATAAGTACAGGTTCATTATTTTCAATGACCATACCTATGAAGAGGTTGTGTCGGTAAGAATCACCAAGATGAATGTCTTTTCAATAATCGGGACAACGGCAATTATCCTGATTGCACTGGTAACTGTTTTGATCGCTTTTACCCCTATCAGGGAGTTTATACCAGGGTACCCCGACGGAAGCATGAGACGGGATCTTATCATGAACGCCATTAAACTTGACTCCCTTGAGAATGAACTCAGAATCAGGGAACAGTTTATTGAAAATATCAGAGATATAGTAGCCGGCCGGGAACCGCGCTCTTTTGAATATAACCCTGATACCACGCTAACAGTAGATGATATACAGTTTTCAAGGTCGCAATATGATTCGCTTTTACGGGCGCAGATCGAAGGAGAAGAACAATTCAGCCTTATGGTTTCAGATGACATGGTGCTTGCTGGCAACAGAGCTGTAACACACTTTCTCCCACCAACAACAGGTCTGATAATAAATAGGTTCAATCCGCAACAAAGCCACTACGGCATTGATCTGGTAACAGAAGTAAACCAGCCGGTACTTGCCATTAAGGATGGCACCGTAACATTTGCAAACTGGACAATAGAGACTGGTTATGTAATACAGATTCAACACGAGAATAATTACCTTTCTCTCTACAAGCATAATGCCGAGTTGCTTAAGCGTGTGGGAGAATATGTTTCTGCAGGCGAGGCTATCGCAATAGTCGGAAACTCAGGTGAACTTACAACAGGTCCCCATCTGCATTTTGAATTGTGGCAAAACGGTTCGCCCCTGAACCCGGAACATTACATACTTTTTTGACGCCTGAAGAGCCCAGTGAGATTTTGTTATTATGAAGAAAAGGATTGCAATACTTGGTTCAACAGGCTCTATTGGAACCCAGGCACTTGATGTAATTGGCAGGTTTAGCGATGCTTTTGAGGTAGAGGTCCTTACCGCCCACAATAATGTTCAGCTGCTGATTGAACAGGCTATCCTATATCAACCTAATGCGGTTGTTATTGCCAACGATAAAAATTACCCGGTTTTATCTGAAGCACTGAAGAATTATCCGATAAAAGTCTATGCAGGACATAGAGCACTCGAGCAGATTGTTTCAATAGAATCTATAGATATTGTGCTGGCTGCCATGGTGGGATATTCCGGGTTAATGCCAACCCTGAATGCCATAAAAGCCGGCAAGACCATTGCTCTGGCAAACAAGGAAACACTTGTTGTTGCCGGCGAACTTGTAACAAGACTTGCTCTTGAAAACAAGGTGCCTGTAATTCCTGTCGATTCTGAGCATTCTGCAATATTCCAGTGCCTTGTAGGTGAGCACGGCGAAGCGGAAAAGGTCATACTTACGGCGTCGGGCGGACCGTTCAGGGGGAAGTCAAGGAGGTATCTCGAAAATGTTACCAAAACCGAGGCTCTTCGCCATCCTACCTGGTCTATGGGTGCAAAAATCACCATAGACTCTGCAACTCTTATGAACAAGGGTCTTGAAGTCATAGAAGCCAAATGGCTTTTCGGTCTGCAGCCCGGTCAGATAGAGGTTGTGATACACCCTCAGTCGATCCTGCATTCAATGGTGCAGTTTGAAGACGGCTCCATTAAGGCACAGATGGGCCTGCCGGACATGAAGCTTCCAATACTTTACGCTTTTTCATATCCTGAAAGAATAAAATCAAATTTTACCCGTTTCAGTTTTACCGATTACCCCGAACTTAATTTCGAAGCTCCGGATCTGGATAGTTTTCCCAACCTTTTCCTGGCCTACCAGGCTTTGAAAACCGGTGGTACTATGCCCTGCGTGATGAATGCATCAAATGAAATAGCTGTAGAGGCTTTCCTGGATGGGAGGATAGGTTTTTACGGCATGTCATCTGTCATAGAAAAGACTATGGACAGGATTGCTCATATTGAAGTTCCTGATCTTTCCGATTACAGGGATGCTGACCGGGAAGCGAGACTTTTTGCAGAAAGCCTGATCGGGTAATGAGAATTGTTAGTTATAAATATTGTAGATTAAATTTGCAACCTGAAAAATATATAGAATGGAAATACTTGTAAAGGCGGCGCAGTTTTTTTTAAGCCTATCAATACTTATCATATTGCATGAACTGGGACATTTCCTTTTTGCCCGCCTGTTCAATACAAGGGTTGAGAAATTTTACCTGTTCTTCAATCCATGGTTCACACTTTTCAGGGTAAAAAGAGGTGAAACCGAATTCGGGCTTGGCTGGCTGCCTCTTGGCGGTTACGTTAAAATATCGGGAATGATAGACGAGTCGATGGATAAAGAACAGATGAGCCAGGAACCGCAGACCTGGGAGTTCAGGTCAAAACCTGCCTGGCAAAGGCTTCTTATAATGCTTGGCGGTGTTATGGTGAATTTTGTTCTTGCCCTTGTAATATATGCTTCCATGCTTTATGCCTGGGGCGAAAGGTATCTGCCGGCCAGTAATCTTACATGGGGGATCCATGCAGATTCTCTTGCCAGGGATATCGGACTGAAGCATGGTGATGTTATAGTATCTCTCGATAATAAGCCTGTTGACCAGTATTTTCAGATCGTTCCCAATATAGTGCTGGATAATGTGCGTAAAATTCAGGTAGAGAGGGACGGACAGCTTGCCGAAGTTGATGTGCCCGAAGACATAACACCTAAACTTCTTTCCGGTGAGCCGTTTATAGACATGCGTATACCTTTCATAGTCAAGGACTTTGCGAGCCAGTCGGTTGCCAGGGATGCCGGGATAGAGGAGGGAGACCGCATAATCGGGTTGAACGGACAGGATCTCCCGTTTTTTTTGGAATTCAGGGAGGAACTTATTGCCAGCCGGAATAATAATGTGATCGTAAATGTTGAACGGGACGGCCGCCATCTGGAAATTCCCCTTAAAGTCCCCGAAGACGGACTTATTGGTGTAATGCCGGTTGGCGAGCTGAACAGGTTCTTTGAGCTCAGAACTATTGAATATTCATTTCTTGAGTCAATTCCTGCCGGGATAACCAGGGGGTTGCAAACTTTCAGCAGTTACCTGAAGCAGCTGAGACTCATCTTTTCACCTGAAACAGGTGCTTACAGGTCGCTGGGTGGATTTATTACCATTGGAAGCATTTTCCCGGGGGTATGGGACTGGCAAGCGTTCTGGAGCATGACTGCCTTTCTTTCCATTGTGCTTGCCATAATGAACGTATTGCCTATACCTGCACTGGATGGCGGGCATGTGATGTTCCTGGTCTATGAGATGGTATCGGGCAGGAAGCCAAGTGACAAGTTTATGGAGTATGCACAGCTTACAGGCATGCTTATACTTCTTTCCCTGATTCTCTATGCTAATGCCAATGACATTGTAAGGTTGTTCAGGTAATGATTATGATTTAAAATCGTTTTATTTAGTGTATTTATTACTACATTTGTGGACTAATTTAATTTTAAGGATATGACTGATTTGTTTGTTTTGGGGGCTATGATTGGCCCATGGCAGATTGTTCTGATAGTTATCATTATACTTCTGCTATTTGGTGGCAAGAAGATACCCGACCTGATGAGGGGACTTGGCGAGGGGATTAAGGAGTTCAAGAATGCCACCAAAGAAAAGGATGAAGACAATGATGGTGAAAAGCCCATTGAAGAGAAGACCAAATAATTTCCTCGTTTTTCCCTCCGTTATTCTGTAGGTGTCGGCCTGGTTATTTGCCTGATTCTGACGGAATGCCGGGGGTAGTTATATTAATTCTGCCGTAAGTAACAGGTTCTCCAGGGTGATTAAGTAAATCAAAACTGCCTATGAGTATTAAGATAAAAAAGAACCTATTTGTTCTCGGGTTGCTGGCAGGCCTGGTATCAATTTCAGCGTGCCGGGGAGAGAGGACCCCACTGCTTCCCAATGTGACAGGCAGGGCAGGGGAGGTTGTTGTGGTAATGAATGCCCCGCTATGGGAAGCTGAACCGGGAAGGACACTTGGCAAAGCGCTTCAGTCCGAGCACCCGGGTTTACTGCAATATGAACCTATGTTCGATGTTGTGAGAATTAGCCACGCTGCCTTTACGAATATTTTCAAGACACACCGGAATATTATTATTGTAAATGTTTCTCCAACTGCCGGAGAAACCAGGATGAGCATCAGGAAAGATGCCTGGGCGAGACCTCAGACGGTTCTTGATATAATTGCGAGAGATGCGGAGTCACTGACCACCTTTATTGAAAATCAGAAGCAAAGAATACTTGATGAGTTTGTTGATGCAGAAAGGGGGAGGATCATTGACTATCATAAAGCAATGGAAAGGGTTTCGGTCAGGGAGCGTCTTGATGAGAAGTTTAATGCCTCCATGGTTGTTCCAAGGGGGTACAATATTATAATTGATACCACCGATTTTATCTGGATACGGCATGACCCAAGAAGGGTGACGCAGGATATTATACAGGGGCTGTTTGTTTACCAATTTGATTATACTGACCCTGAAACATTTACGCCAGAGTATCTTATCGGGGTAAGGGACAGGTTCCTGAGAAGGTACGTAGAGGGACCCACGCCCGGATCATGGATGACAACCGAAACCCTGGTTCCTCCCGATTTTGATGAGTTCATGGATAATGACAGGTATTATGCCAGGCTTCGCGGGTTGTGGAGGGTTGAGAATGATTTTATGGGCGGGCCGTTTGTCAGCCATGCCACTCTTGATGAAGAAAGGAGCAAGGTGATTGTGGCCGAGGCCTTTGTCTATGTGCCGGGAGACCGAAAACGGAATTTGCTGCGACAGGTTGAAGCAATAATTCATACCCTTGAGATCGGGGAGTAATTCTGAGGCGATGTCTTTGCCGGATTTCAGCAGATCACAGATTGGGCATTATCGTAACAAAAGAGAGATAATCAGGCTAACCGCCCAACAGGTTATCCGCGATTTTGCTCTTTTCGGTATAGAGGTAACGTTCTCCGGCGATACCCTGAATGCCTATGACGAACTTTTTGAACAACTTGCTTCCTGCCTTACGGAATTGCTGGATACAGATTACAGGAAGCTGCTCGCTTTGCTTTATCATATTGATATAAGCGAGAACGAGCTTAGTAAGCATATGGCCCACTGTACGCAGGATCACCCGGAGCTGATTGCCGGAATGATCCTTGACAGGGAACTGAAGAAAGTGCTGATAAGAAAGTTCTACAGGGGATGAACTAACGATAATAATCAGGGATGAGAAAATTATTTCGCACTGCTGTACTTATCCTGGCATTACCGGTACAATCATATGCCGGCTGGGTTATTGTTGAGCATACAAGGTACACCGGCAGCAGCGAGGTACTTGAAAGCACTCTCTACATTCAGGACAACATGTTAAAGAGTGTGGATGACGAACAAATACTAATCTTCGATCTTGACAACTGGCTTCTCACCTATGTCAGTCAGCAGAAGAAAGGCTACTGGACAGGTAAGCCTGCTGATTACCTCAGGTTTGTAATGGAGTTTACGCTGGATATGCTTGAGGAGGAGATAAAGCATGCTGACAGGTATGAAAGGCCTGCGCTTCAGGCTTTGTACGATGATCTTAAAATGAACCTCAAGCATGACATGGATGCTGTAGAGCTTATTGGTGAATTGCCGGTTGAGATAATTATGACTGAACAATCAGAAATGATTGTGGGATACCGGTCAAACCGCTATTTGGTATATTTTGACAGGGTATTGGTTGAGGAGGTTTGGCTTACGCCTGATATTGACCTTGGCAGTGAATACGATTTTCGTGAATTCCGGGCCTTTATCGATGAAATGTCATGGAACGGCATGTTTGCCAATTATCGTTCATCCGACGAATACATTCACCTGATGAAGTCGGGAATGCCAATGCGTACTGTAGAGGACGATCAATCTGCCACGGAAAGTGTTACCGAGGTCGTTATGATTGAAAACAGGCAGATACCGGCATCTGAGTTTTATCCGCCGAAAGGCTACAGCTTAATGGAACTTGACGAACTTGCCGGGGAACTTCATTGGTAGCAGGTAATATCAAAAATTAACGGAAATAAATATCTTTGTAGGCCAAAACTTCAGAGGCTTGAAGAAGTGTAATGAACATACTAAAAGAATAATTCAGTGCAGCACACCAGGAACTTTTGTATTATAGCTCATATTGACCACGGTAAGAGCACCCTGGCCGACCGACTCCTGGAGATGACCAAAACCGTTTCTGCGCGTGATGCCAGGGATCAGGTTCTCGACAGCATGGACCTTGAGCGGGAGAGGGGTATAACGATAAAGTCACATGCAATCCAGATGGACTATCTCTACAATGGGGTTATGTACAAGCTTAACCTTATAGATACTCCGGGGCATGTCGATTTTTCATACGAGGTTTCAAGATCAATTGCTTCCTGTGAAGGAGCATTGCTGATAATTGATGCCACACAGGGAATCCAGGCGCAAACCATATCAAACTTATATCTTGCGCTTGAGCACGACCTGGAGATCATACCCGTGTTGAACAAGATGGATCTCGATGCTGCAAAACCCGATGAGGTGAAAGACCAGATCGTCGACCTGCTGGGATGTGACCCTGGCGAGATAATCGAGGCAAGCGGGAAAACAGGCATGGGAGTTGAAAAAATACTTGCCAGCATAATTGAAAAGATCCCGGCACCAACAGGGGATCCCGATGCACCTTTGCAGGCACTCATCTTTGATTCAGTATTCAACCCGTTTAGGGGAATTATCGCTTATTTCAGGATAATGAACGGGAAAATGAGGACGAACGACCGGGTTAAATTTGTTGCAACCGGCAGGGAATATGATGCCGACGAGATAGGTGTACTCAGACTTACCCAGCATCCCAGGGAAGAGCTGTCGGCCGGCGATGTAGGGTATATCATATCGGGAATCAAAACATCACGTGAGGTAAAGGTTGGTGATACGGTGACACATGTAGACCGGCCATGCAGTTCGGTCATTGAGGGCTTTGAAAATGTTAAGCCAATGGTGTTCGCAGGAATATACCCGATTGACCCTGATGATTATGAAGAGCTGAGAACTTCCATTGAAAAATTGCAGTTAAATGATGCCTCATTAACCTTTGAGCCCGAATCCTCAGTTGCCCTGGGCTTCGGATTCAGGTGCGGATTCCTTGGCCTTCTTCATCTTGAAATTGTACAGGAGAGGCTTGACAGGGAGTTTGACATGGGGGTTATCTCAACTGTGCCCAATGTTTCATACCGGGCCTATACCAAAAAGAACGAGGTTATCGAAGTGCACAACCCCTTTGATCTCCCGGGTCCTAATGAGCTTGACCATATCGAAGAGCCTTATATCAAAGCTCAGATAATATCCAAGTCAGAGTACGTTGGATCGGTGATGAACCTGTGTATTGCCAAAAGAGGAATATTGAAGGGGCAGCATTATCTTACAAGCGACAGGGCGGAGCTGACTTTCGAGATGCCGCTTGGCGAGATAGTTTTTGATTTCTATGATAAATTAAAGAGTATATCACGGGGATATGCCTCTTTTGATTATTACCAGTCGGGATATAAGCCCTCGAATTTGGTGAGGCTTGATATACTCCTTAACGGCGAATCTGTTGATGCCCTTTCAAGCCTTTCCCACAAGGACAATGCCTATGATTTCGGCAAGAAGATGTGCACAAAGCTTAAGGAGCTTATCCCCCGCCAGCAGTTCGATATAGCCATTCAGGCAGCTATCGGGGCTAAAATAATTGCACGTGAGACGGTAAAGGCCCTGCGCAAGGATGTGACTGCCAAATGTTACGGTGGCGACATTACCCGTAAGAGGAAACTTCTTGAAAAGCAGAAAAAAGGAAAAAAGAGGATGAGGCAGGTAGGCAATGTAGAAGTGCCGCAGCAGGCTTTCCTTGCTGTTCTTAAGCTCGATTCCTGAGTAATCGTCTATCCGGTTTTTTGTTAAAATCCTTCACGGAACTATCGCTGAGTGGAAAAATGGGTTATATTTATCTCTTCGATTAACCAATAAAACCCATTACAATGAGAAAGTTCACTACTTTTTTTTGCATCATGTTCATAGCAGCTTCTGCTGCCAAGGCCCAGTCTGACCGGATCGTGGGCTACTGGCTTACAGATGAGGGGCAGTCACAGATAGAAATATACAAGGTTGACGGAAATAAGTATAACGGCAGGATAGTGTGGCTGGAGGAGCCCCTCGAAGATGACGGGACTCACAAGGTCGACAAGGAAAACCCTGACAGGTCTCTCAGGAACCGGAGGTTGCAGGGACTTGAGATTCTGGCAGGATTTACATATAACTCATCAAAACAGGAGTGGGAAGGAGGTCGCATTTATGATCCGGAGAACGGCCGGACATACGATGCCTTCATGCGGCTTGACGGGCATAACACTTTAAAACTCAGGGGTTATGTGATGGGGATGCGGTGGCTTGGCCGGACAACCGACTGGACACGGGAGCGTTCTCTCAGGGAATAGTTTATTGCCGGCACTACACTCGGGCAATCCTTTGGTACCCGGATTCAGGTGATCCTTTAGTACCCGGATTCAGGCGGCCCTGCCATAAATATCCAGGCGGCAGCGCCGCATAGGTGTTCCGGCGATCCTGCCGCACCGGTATTCAGGCGGCCCTGCTTTATCAGTATTTCAGCACCATCGCGATCTGATTGTACTTTGACAGGGAACCGTTTTCTGCAAATACTACCCGCCCTCCTGTAGAAATAACCTTTTCGGCAATATCATCAACCAGGTCATCTGTTGTACCCCTGACACCGTGGGTTTCAACCAGGGTGATAGCATCGCCGTTATTGTTTACCTGCGCTGATTGCTGATAGTCCTCTTCAACCACGAGCAACTCGCCCCTGCCCTCAAGGGCAAGCTTCCACACCTCTTCAATTCCGGTAACAAGCCTTTTTCTTCCTATTGCCTCGTCAAGCCTCTGCAGCACCTTCATACGTTTTTCGGCCATTTTATTCTTTACTTCGGGCCAGACAAGCGAAGCCAGCTCATGAGGTGCGGTATTGTCGTAATTGCCTTCCAGGGTCAGCAGTATATTACCGGCAAGCCCGGAAACCTCCTTGTACAGCGCAAGGTTCTTCTCAACGCCTGTCAGTACTATCTGCATCGGGTGCTGATGTTGTATCTGCAGGAATGATCTGTCGACCATATGGAAAAACTCCCTTAGACGAGCTTCTTTCCAGTAGGTTGATTCCTCAAGGTTTGTGCCTCTTGGGAATGGATTTGCAAATGGGAACCCCCCTTCAATGATCTCAGAGAATTTATCTCTGTAGGCCTCGAAAAGCCTGATAAAGCCTGCACTTAAAGAAAGGGTGTAATAATTGATACCCCTGTTTATGGCCCTGATAAGATCGCGGGTGGCGAAGCTTTCGTCGATAATTATCCTTTCCCTTACGGGGAAGGGAAGCCGGACGACCTTTTCGAAATTCTTATTGACAAATATTGCCAGTCCGTCAAGATTTTGCCTTATATCTATGGAAGAAATCGTTTTATTGAGTTTCTCCAATAAAGGGCTTATCTCTTTTCTGGAGAACTCTTCCCTGAGCCTCCTTTCTGCTTCCCTGGAGAGTTTTTTCAGCACCAAGGTGTCCTGCTTGCTGTCAGGGGCGGTTTTGTGGGTGGTCAGCAGGATTGAGACGTTGGGGTAATCAACCTGATTTTTGATAATCTTAAGCAGATTTCTTTCCATTATGTTCTTTTTTGGTTGTCAATAAGTTCCCGGCCTGAAAAACCACTCGTCTCCTAAAAAAACTAACCATCTTGCAGAGGCAAAATGGATGGACTTGGTTGTTAAGAATATCAAATATAAAATTACTCAAATTATTTCATAAGGTCAAAGCAGATAATGCAAAATCATTAATTGGTGAAGAGACTTTTACAATTATTTGTTACCTTTCATGCAGGATAAAACCAGTAACCCGATATTGGTATGAGTATAGTGATCACCAGCACCGGTAATCCGGCAGTGAAATTTGCCCGGTCGCTGCAAAAGGCCTCAGTAAGAAAGAAGGAAGGCTTATTCCTGGTAGAAGGTATTCGCGAGATCAGGCTGGCTATGTTGGCAAATTACCGGTTTCACACCCTGTTTTATTGCCCGCAGATTGCCGAAAGATCACATATCCTGGCCAGCACCGGAAAATGTGAAGCCCCCGGCGATATTGCAGATGCCATGACCGGCCAGTGCACGATAATTGAAACAGTGCCGGATGTTTTTGAAAAACTTGCATACCGTGAAAACAGCGGAGGTTTGCTGGCAATTGCCCTGCAAAAGAAGCAGGGTTTAAATGATATCAAATTAAGTGAAAACCCGCTGGTGCTGGTTGCAGAATCGGTCGAAAAGCCCGGTAACCTTGGGGCATTGCTCCGTACTGCCGATGCTGCGGGTGTCGATGCCGTGCTGGTTTGCGACGCTGGTACCGATATTTACAATCCCAATACAGTAAGGTCAAGCCTTGGAACACTATTTACCCTGCCGGTAGTTGGCTGTTCGTCTGATGAAGCCGTAGAATGGCTGAAGGAATCATCTATCAAAATATTCACAACAGCACTTTCAGCTTCCAGGCCATATTATCAGGCCGATTTCAGAGGCCCTGCCGCGATTGTTGCAGGCGCTGAGGCCACCGGTGTATCGGCTGTTTGGGAGGATAATTCCGACTCCAATATTATCATACCCATGTTTGGCATAGTAGATTCAATAAATGTATCTGCCGCGACATCAATCGTGCTGTATGAAGTATTACGGCAAAGAGGATTTGAGTGAGCGAAGTAAAGGGTTCGGCCTGTCTGGCAAAGCTCTCCTTGATTCATATAGCCTGCTTTCTCAGGTCGCGGTAATTTCCCGGCAGAGCTTTGACTGAAAGGCATGTGTGATATTAAAATTCGCCTGGCGGGTCAACTCCCCGGGGTTATAGCCACCTTTTCTGGTGTTTGGTAATTCGATTTCAGCCAATATTTTACCGGGCAGGTTTTTTGACCTGGATTAGCCGGGAGACCATTCTGGTCAGGAGATTTTTTGCAAATTCTTTCACAGCCGGATCAAATTATGAATGGTTCGATATTACGGGGTCAATATCGACGCGAGTTGGGATTTATTTTTTAAATTTGCACAAATTTC
>SLRB01000160.1 GCA_007131165.1 Bacteroidales bacterium
GCCGGAGATCTTTCTCTTGAGGAAATATTGCTGCAACAGCGAAGGCAGGCTACAAACTACCAGCTATTTGGCTCCATTGGACTGGCATACAGTTTTGGCTCACAGTTTACAAATGTAGTGAATACCAGGTTCTGAAAACCCGGGATTTTTTGTATATTTAATATACAATGGCCCCGGCATGATAACAGATACCCTGCTGAATACAGGAACAGATCTTCTAAACCTGTTCTACCCCCGTTTATGCACAGGATGCGGTACTACACTTGTGAGGCAGGAGGATCATATATGCACAGGATGCATGTATAACCTGCCAAAGACCGGTTTTCACCTTGACCGGCACAATCCTATGGAGCAACTTTTCTGGGGAAGGGTCAGGATAGAATATGCAGCTGCATATTACTATTTCGAAAAAAGCGGTAAATGCAGGCGTATTCTCCACAGCATCAAGTATAAAGGTAAAAAGGAACTCGCCCGTTACATCGGCATGTTATACGGAAATGAGCTTCTACGTGCAGGCCCTTTTTCCTCTGCCGGAATACTTCTTCCGGTACCTTTGCATTCAAAAAGGGAAAAGAAAAGAGGCTTTAACCAAAGCGAATGGTTTGCTGCCGGACTTTCGGAAAGTATGAACAAGCATCTTGCAGCCGATGTGCTGGTGCGTGTGTCCGGTACAAACACACAAACCAATAAATCGCGGATCAAGAGATGGGAAAATGTAGAAAACTGTTTTGCTGTCAAAAATCCTGAAAAGATTGAAAACACACATATACTGCTCGTTGACGACGTCGTTACAACTGGGGCAACCCTGGAAGCATGTGCCATTGCCCTTCTTGAGGCCGCCTGTGTAAAAATAAGCATACTGACCATTGCATACGCATGATTCCTGTGAAGCCTGCTACCAAACAAGCAGGACTTACTATTTATCCATAATAGCCTAAAATGGAGGTTTTTTATTGGTTAATTTCTCAAACAGGAGCCCGACACCTTTTCCTGCCTTCTCCCTGATCATATTGACCTTCTTGCTGCCATAATACATAACCTCATTCGGATCAATAAGGTAAACAGGTGTGGAATCAGAAACAAAATCCACCAGACCTGCGGCCGGGTATACGTTCAGGGAGGTCCCCACAACAACAAGTATATCCGCTTCATTTATAATTGCTGTTGCAGGTTCCATAGCATACACCGGCTCACCGAACCATACAACGTGTGGCCTCAGAGGATAGCCTTTCTCACACCTGTCATCCTCCTTAATCTCCCAGCCTTCGATATCGTAAACAAGAGAAGGGTCATGAGTACTCTGTGCTTTCCGCAATTCACCGTGCAGATGTAATACCTTACTGCTACCTGCACGTTCATGCAGATCATCCACATTTTGTGTTACTATTTCCACATCAAAATACTTTTCCAGCTCAACAAAAAGCAGATGTGCCCTGTTCGGCTTGCAGTCGATTAACTGGCGCCTTCTGTCATTATAAAATTTCTGCACAAGCCCGGGATTACGTGACCATCCTTCCGGGCTCGCCACCTCCATAATGTCATATTCTTCCCACAAGCCTCCCATATCCCTGAAAGTTTTAATGCCGCTTTCTGCACTTATGCCAGCCCCTGATAAAACAACAAGTTTTTCCATTACAGATTATTATTTATCTAAACTCCAATTATCCGCCTTCAGCACTCGCAGCTCTCTGTGTCGGCGATTCTGTAAAATCGTAATTATCTTTGTCATTATTGCACAATATAATAAGTTACATGCAAAAAATCAACCTCATGATATTTCCTGCATCAATTTTCTCACCTGTTGATAACAACCATCCTGCAGCATAAATAGTCATCCGATTATTGGTTAACTTTACCTGCTGAACTCTTCTTTATGAAAGTACATTTAATCAGGTTACGATGATTGATCCTGCAACAATAGAAAGAATAATCGACACGGCTGAGATAACCGATGTAGTGCAGGACTTTGTTACACTCAAAAAGCGTGGGGTTAACTATCTGGGTCTTTGTCCTTTTCATAATGAAAAAACACCTTCTTTCACCGTCTCGCCCGCAAAGGGTATCTTCAAGTGCTTTGGCTGCGGTAAAGGTGGCAATGCCGTAAATTTTATAATGGAGCATGAGCATGTCTCCTGGCCTGAAGCCCTCAGGTACCTGGCTAAAAAGTACGGCATAGATGTAGTTGAGACTGAGGTAACCGATAAAGAAAAGGAGAAGCAAAACGAGCGTGAAAGCATGATGCTGGCAACAGGATATGCTCAACGGTTCTTCAGCTCCAACCTTAATAAAAGCGATGAAGGAATTGCTGTGGGTTTGGCCTATCTTCGCGAAAGAGGTTACCGGCCGCAAATAATTGAAAAATTCCAGCTTGGTTATTCGCCTGAAGGATGGGATATATTTACCAGGGAAGCATTAAAAAACGGTTATAAAGAAGAGTTTCTTGAAAAAACCGGCCTTTCTGTTCGCAAAGGTGATAAACTTTTCGACAGGTTCAGCAGCCGCGTAATATTTCCTGTTCATTCCCTTTCAGGCAAAGTGATCGGCTTCGGGGGACGAACCCTGAAACAGGATAAAAATACTGCCAAATATCTTAATTCGCCCGAATCTGATATCTATCATAAAAGCCGGATCTTATACGGACTTTACTTTGCCAAGCGTTCTGTAGTTCAAAATGACAAATGCTATCTTGTAGAGGGTTATACCGATGTTTTGTCACTTCATCAGGCAGGTATTGAAAATGTCGTAGCCTCGTCCGGTACTGCTCTTACAGTCGAGCAAATCCGGCTGATAAAGCGTTTTACCAAAAACATAACCATACTATTTGACGGAGATGAGGCGGGTCTTAAAGCATCCCTTAGAGGCATAGACATAATTCTTGAAGAGGGTATGAATGTCAGGATACTTATGTTCCCTGATGGTGAAGACCCTGATTCGTTTGCACATAAAACCGATTCTGACAGGATTACACGATATATCAACGATAATGAACTTGATTTTGTTCTCTTCAAAACCAGGTTGCTGAATGAGGATGCAAAAAAGGATCCGGTCAGGAAATCAATGATGATAAGCGACATTGTACGGTCGGTCGCAAGGATTCCCGATCGCATAACACGCATGGTATACATCAGAGAATGCGCTGCCATACTTAACATTGAAGAGAGTATCCTTTACAGGGAAGCTTATGAGATCAGGAAAAAAGAAGCTGAAAAAAAGCTGAAGTACAAGAATAATGATAGCGGTTTCAAGTCACCAAAAACACTGCCTCCGGCACAGTCTTCCGCCGGTATGGTTAACGAAAGGGAAACCCATGAGAGAGAAATCATTCGTCTGTTGATTAATTATGGCAGTATAGAGCTGTTTGGCCCCAATGACGAGACAAATGAAATGCCGGTCACTGTAGCCTCATATATTACAAGTGAGCTTGAAAAAGATGAACTTGAAATGTCAAATCCTGTTTATAATTCCATATTAATGGAGACTTGCAAAGTAATTTCAGAAGGCAGCGTGCCTTCCGGAAAAATGTTTTCAAACCATCCGGATACTGCTATAAGCAGCACTGCCGCAGATCTCCTCAGCTCATCATATGATATCAGCAAAATCTGGAAACGAAAAGAGTCATATATTGAAACTGAAGAGATGAAGCTACGGCAGCTGGTTCCATCGACGATACTCGCGTACAAAAGTTTCCTCGTAAGGCAGGAGCTGAAAGATACGGAAGATAAGCTAAAAGCAGCCGGCAGCGAAGAGGCGATACTATTGCAGCAAAGGCATATGATACTAAAAAGTACCATTATCCAGCTTGCAAAACAGCTTGGTAACAGAATTGTCTGTTAAGCTTCCTTATCCAATGATCTGCGCTTGATTTCCCATACAATTAACTTCTCATTTACGATCACTTATAAGATTAAAACATCACACCCACTCAATGGCCTGTTTTCAAATTTTGAGAACATGACTGTTTCAGTTTCAAACACAAAAACATCCTGTGTCTATTATAACCCCCCGGCTTAGTACCAACTGACACGACAAAATGAGACCACCTTCTTTTGAGGATTGTATATACTGCATTGCA
>SLRB01000015.1 GCA_007131165.1 Bacteroidales bacterium
AGAATAATCCCCAATGCACGGTTATCAAAATTAACGTATTCAGGTAGTCACATAAGTGGATTCGAATACCTGCATGAGGGTCAGCAAAAATTTGCGAGATTTGACAGATATTTTCTCTGCACCGGGGCATTTGAGAGCTTCAGGATACTGATCAATTCAAATCTTACTGCAAACCCATCTGTAAGCTTTTCAGATCATCTTTCCAAAAACATGTTTGTAGTCAAAAACTCTACCCGGATAGGTGATGACGATTTTGCCTTCAGGGTTAAAGGCAGTTCACTGATTACAAAAAGGATTGTAGGAGAAATAGACAATGTTTCATTCTATATGAACCCCAAGTTCAATACCAGGTTCCCATTTTTCCAAAACCTGAAGGCATTGCTCTTCAGGAAAGAATGGAGCCCGGCATTGATAAAGTCAATTATTATTGATCTTCCGGCATTTGTAAAATTTACATGGTCGGTCCTTGTGAGAAAAAAAATCTTTGTATACAGAAACGAATGGGATATTGATATCGACATAGAAAATCCTTCACCTGAATCCAGAATTACCCTTTCAGGCAATCCGGACATCTTTGGAGAAAAAGCTCTTGACCTCGAGTTCGTAACCGATAAGAAGGTCGTTGAGATTTATGAGAAGATAAGGCTTATTATTAAGGAGTACCTCGATAAGCACAATGTTAATTACGAAGAGACAGATGATGAGATACATGTTACAAAGTGCGAGGACACTTATCATCCTTATGGAATGCTGAATGGGATAAAATCAATAGACGAATTCTTTGACTTGTTTGATAATATGCTTGTTGTCAACACCGGCATACTTCCCAGGGCGGGAGGAATAAATACTGCCGCTGCTGTATTTCCTTTAATAGAAGAGTATTTTTCACGGCTGGACAGCATGGGCTCAAATAAATTCACGGCTGGACAGCAAAGGCTCAAATGAAGGCATTGAATAATAATATACGGCCTGTTGCCAAACAGTTAGCCGCCGGTATGCAAAATGGCCCAAGATATGATTAATACCCATTTATATTATATGGAATAATGAACACAGAAAACCAGCTGCCGGAAACCTCTGAAATATGTGTTTCCATAATCATCCCATCATATAATTCGATCAAAACACTTCCAATGGTCATCAAATATCTGGATGACAACAGGACCGAGGAGATAACCGAAATTATTATTGTCGATTCATCGGATGACACAGTAACAAGAGAATGGCTGGATAAACTGGATCCCGGTATCTATCGCGTCATTTATCCCGGAACAAGGATAATGCCAGCCGTCCAGCGAAATATAGGGGCAAAGCGTGCGAAAGGTAATTTGTTTATTTTTATCGACTCGGATATTCTTATAACAGCCGGCTGGCTGGCCTGTATCCTGGATGCATATAAAAACATCAGCAAAATCGGATCAGGTGGTTTTTCAATTCCCCGGTTCCAGAAGCACAACAAAATCGTTATTGCGCAATACTACCTGCTCCTTACAGACTATCTCGCATTTGGCAAACCAAAGTTTCTTAAAAGATTGCCCTCTGGCAGCCTGTATTGCGACAAGGAGTTGTTTTTTAAGACAGGGGGGTTCCCGGAAATAAGAGCATCTGAAGACATGCTTTTTTCAATAAGAGCTTCCAGATTTGAAAAACTGGCCTTCATTCCAAACGCAAATGTACATCATATTTTCAGGGAAGGTGAGCCAGAATTGTACTATACCCAGAAATTGTATGGTTATTTTGTGTTTAAATACAAAAAAGATCATTACAATCATTTTTACTACAAAGGCATTATCCCCTTTTTCCTCCTGCCGTTTATACTTATTTTCAAGTACTTTAAAATACTTTACAATACAACTTTTCATGTCAGGAGCCATTCCAAAAACCTGATCAGATGCCATATTTTTCTGGTAAAGGGATTACTCTACTGGGGTAAGGGGTTTATTGATGCAGGAATAGAAAATATGAACAGAAAAAAGACAACAACATGCATATCGTAATTATTCCAAACGGCCTGCAAAAAGATTATATAGTAAACCTGGTTAATAACCTTGTAAATATTGCCGACAAGCTTGATGTAATAGGCTCAGACATGTTTTCTGAAAATGATTTCAGCCATAAGGTCAGATATTACAACATGAGAGGATCTCATGATGAAAAATCATCTGTCATTGAAAAAGTCAGGAGATTCCTTAAATACTACTTTACTCTTTACCGGTTTTTACTTAAAGAAAAGCCCGACTGCATACATATACAATGGATCAGGTTCAGTTTTCTGGATGGCATATTGTTTCACCTCCTTTTACGTTTATCCGGACAAAAGTTAGTCTACACAGCTCACGATATAGTACCACATGACCGGGAAACCCTGGTTAATAAGGCGCTTTTCTATTTTGTATACAGGATTTCGCATCAAATTGTGGTTCATACAGAGTACCTGAAAAACCGCATAATCAAAGAATTCAAAATCTCCGGAAAGAGAGTACATGTAATTCATCACGGAGTATATGATATAAAAGAATACTATACACGCGATTTTGCCAGGGAAAAGCTGGGAATTCAAAGTACTGACCATCTTTTTCTGTTCTTCGGGAACATCAGACGATATAAAGGACTCCATTTATTACTCGAAGCATATTCTGAGCTGTCAGACAAACACGAGGGCCTCTCCCTTGCTATCGCAGGCAAAATATGGGAACCATACAGGGAGGAGTGCCTTCAGTTGTTGTCCGGATATGACAACTATAAGATTATCAAAAAACTGGGATTCATCCCCGAGGAAGAGTTATCATACTATTTTTACAGTTCCAATGTAGTTGTCTTACCCTACCTGGAAGCCAGCCAGAGTGGTGTCATGTTTATGGCTTATGCACACGGGATCCCCGTAATTGTCCCCGATCTTGGAGGTTTTGCAAATGACGTTGTGCCGGGAAAAACAGGTCTGTTGTTTAAACCGGGGGATGTCAGGAGCCTTTACAATGTCATGGAAAGGTCTATCCGGGAGTTTAACCCTGAGCGGTTCGACAATGGCATCGTTAAAAAATTTGCCGACAACCACTACTCGTGGGCAGCAACTGCTGAAGCTCTTAATAAATTATATGCGAATATGTGATGTCATAATTCACCTTATCGTTATTAACCTGTAACCGTAGCTCGTTTAACCCTGAACTTCTGAAATACATAAAATCTTCTCTTCCTAAATCTCGCAAACAAACTACTCCAGAAAAGCCTGCGAAGTATCCGGCCCTGTTCCTTGCTCAATACCCGTTTACGGTTTTTGATATGAGCAATTGAAAACCCATAAAAATAGTACAGGGCTCCGGTAATATATGGGTACCTGAAGATCTCGTGAATAAACTTGATAAAAAAATACAAGTAACTGAAACGCAGCTTATAATCGCCAATGCCTTTTCTCTTGCTTCCCTCATGAATAGAAAAGCGGCCCATCGGTCGTCTTTGTTCATAATGTACCCCTAACAACACTTTTGTATCGTAGCCTTTCTCTCTTGCCATGATATTATCTGCGCAATCCCAGCCATAATCATCTACAGGGCCTCCTATCTTTTCATAACAGGTTTTCCTGTACACTTTGAAGTCGCCGCTGGTATGCCATTCAGGGGTGGAGCTGTAGATTATATTCCCGTTCTCCCTGAGGAACGGGAGTGGAGATACTATCCCGATATTTGTATCTTTAACCTGCTCGAATATCCTGTTAAAAACATCATTGCCAAAGCGGATATCTGCATCTATTTTTACGATAAAATCATAGTCCGCATCCAATTCATCAAGATATTTTTTCCCTTCACGAATAATCCTTGCAATTTTCCCCCCGAGTGAATAATTGACATTATCAGCATAATCAAGGCAGATCAGATTGTGATGTTTTTTTGTGAGTGATTTGACCCTTGATGCGGTGCTGTCGGTTGACCCGTTGTCTGCAACCAAAACATATTTTGGAGGAATATTTTGTGATAAAATGGAGTCTATCACAGCATTGATATTTTCTTCTTCATTTTTTGCGGGTATAATAACAACATAATTCATTTTATTAACTTTAGGA
>SLRB01000164.1 GCA_007131165.1 Bacteroidales bacterium
GATTGTCCACCATACTGCAAAACCGTTAATGAAAACTACGGATAGCTGCGAGAACAATGCCTGCGTGCAATGCCATCTGACAAAAAGGGTGCCCCTCCTGTTGCCTATGAAAAAAAACAGCGTGGCCAGCATATTGATCACTGGAAGGGGCATACCTGCCATAAGCGCAATGAGAGACATCAGATAGCCGTTGGAAGCTTTTTCGGTTTCGTGATCGAGAGGGGTGTAAGGGAATGACTTAATTGATATCATAGGTATTTGTAAAAATTCCAGATCCAGTTTGCAACTACAAGCAATATTGCAGGAATGGCAAGCCGCCTGGCGGCAAGCCGTTTTTCGGCATCAATATAAAAACGGTGAAATGTGCTTTTGCTGCTCAGCAGATCTCCGGCAATCCATAACGGAATGATGAGCATTATTGCTGCTAACAACAACCCGGCAGGATTACTGTACAGGGCAGCACCCACATCCCCGCCGATGAGCGACAATACCGAACCGGTAGAACCACAAGAGGGACAGGGCATGCCGGTTAAATGCCTGAACGGGCATGCCCCTGCCCACTGACCATCGCCGGCCCAGGTGAAGTAATAGCTCACACCGAGCCATATATAACCGGCCAGGCAGGCTAAAAAAACTGTTATGTAAAGTCTTTTCCTGCTCACCCTTAAACTATTGTTTTTAAGTATATTGCTGCAGTTTTTGAAGATTCTTTTCCTTTGTCGCTCCCATTATCAGGAACCAGTCTATTATGGTCCAGATACCAAGTCCGCCACAAGTAAGCAATTTACCGATGCCAAGCCCTACATCCCCTATCACGAAACGGTCAACTCCCAGGTACCCGATAAGGATCGAGATTATCAGCAGCATTGTCGGGTTTTTAAAATCAAGCGACTGAATTAATGACCATTTACTCTCATCGGCTTTGAGAAGTTTTTCCCTTATCTGGGGAACCATATGGCTCTCAAAATTCTTGCCGTTCACCATAATGAACATGTCGACTTTGTTTTCTTCCATATCAGTATTTTTAAATTGCCTACTCTTGTGGCTTTTCGGCGGCCGCCCCGTTTATTGCAATGGTTTCAGGACTCCAGCTTACTGAAAAAAAAGAAAACAAGTTAATTTTAATTTTTCAATCATGCAATTTTCTTTCCGGTTTTTACTCCGGAAGGCAATAACTGACAGTATCCCCGGGGTTTCAGGAAATTTGTTTTTCCGATTTCAAAATACCTGCAATACCCCCAAGTAAGGGAATGAAACTGACATTTTTAAACCCGGCAGTCATAAGAAGTTCTGTAAGTTCAGGGGCCATGTAATAGTTTATTGCCGAATGGGAAAGATATTTGTAAGCGCCGCGATGCCCCGAGACCAGTCCCCCGAAAGGGGCAGTAACATATTTAAGATAGATGTGAAATAGTTTGCGCAACAACCGGTTTTTCGGCTGACTGGTCTCAACTGCTACGAAAAGGCCTCCGGGTTTGAGTACTCGCAGTATCTCACTGAGGAAGCGGCTGGTATCAGGGTTGTTAAAAGTGAGGTTCCTGAATGCAAAGGCAATACCGATCGAATCAAAGTACCCGTCGTCGAAAGGCATCTCTGCTGCATCGCCGTGAATGAACTCAACATCATCATACCTGCGGCTGATAGCCTTGCCGGATGCCAGCTGAAGCATGGGCTCGCTGAAGTCGAGCGCATAGACTTTGGCCGCCGTTCCTGCTCTTTTCCTTAAGTGCATTGCCAGGTCGCCCGTTCCGCAGCAAAGGTCAAGAACCCTTGATGGCCTGTTTTCCATACACATGGCAGCTGCCTTGCTGCGCCATGCCTGGTCAAGTCTCAGGGTAAGGGCCCTGTTCACTATATCGTACGATGGAGGCACTGATGCAAACATCTTCTGAAGAGGCCGCCTGCTTTCCTGTTTGCCGGAGTCTGGGTGTGTTGTCATATGTTACCGGTTTTTGTTGCAAAGTTAACCGCTGTAATCGATTTTATCGCACATAGCTTTACAGCCCTGGCTGAACGGCTGTTCGCCCGGTTATGAAATGTCAACCCGGCACAGCACAGTATGCAGCCGGACAGGCCGGGCCGGCCGGCATGATGCTTTTATAAAGATATCCCTGCCCTGGAATGAGGGGCCGGCACCAATAGCTGTTGCCTGTTTCAGGGCTGAAAAAATTATTATAAATTTACGTATCGAAACTACCGGCCTGGCAGGCAATATGATATTGATCATTTTTTTACCTGTTCATCAGGCCTCGATTATGATTGCAAGTATACGGTGATATGATAAAATTCAAGCCGAAGCTTTTTCTTCTTCTGAGGACCTACTCTCTGAAGCAGTTTATGTCTGATCTCAGTGCAGGGGTGATCGTTGGTATTGTAGCCATGCCCATTGCACTTGCCTATGCCATAGCTTCAGGTGTAACCCCGGATGTGGGACTGGTAACCGCTATCATTGCAGGACTCCTGGTTTCGGTGCTTGGCGGAAGCAGGGTGCAGATAGGAGGCCCCTCGGGAGCTTTCATAGTAATAGTTTACAGTGTAATTGAGCAACACGGACTTGAGGGTTTGCTCATTACTACATTCATCGCAGGGGTGATGCTTATACTGATGGGCCTCTTCCGGATGGGAACCATAATAAGGTTCATGCCCTACCCTATAGTCGTCGGCTTTACCAGTGCAATAGCCGCCATTATATTCACCACCCAGGTGAGCCCGTTTTTCGGACTTGAAATACCCGAGATGTCTGTCAGCTTCACAGGTAAATGGGTGAACTTCTTCCAACACCTGCATACCGCGAACCCCTATGCAGTGGGACTGGGAATGATTACCCTTCTGCTGATCATCTTCCTGCCCAAGATGGGCTCAAGGATCCCGGGCTCATTTGTTGCCATCATTATCACAACATTGCTGGTGTATCTTTTTGACCTTCCGGTGGAAACACTCGGAAGTAAATACGGCGAGATCTCATCAACCCTCCCCAGGCCTTCTTTCCCCGGCTTTACTTTTGAAAGGGTCAGTATGCTGATTCAACCGGCCTTTACTATTGCCATGCTCTGTGCGATAGAATCGCTGCTTTCGGCAATGGTGGCCGACGGGTACACGGGCGGCTCGCACCGGCCCAACACAGAGCTGATTGCCCAGGGCACTGCCAACATGATGGTACCTCTTTTCGGGGGAATCCCTGCATCAGGGCAGATAGCAAAGACAATGACCAATATAAGAAGAGGGGCAAAGACCCCTGTTGCCGGTATAATCCACTCGGTGGTGCTTCTGGTCATACTGCTCTTTTTGGGGAGGTTCGCGGGACTGATCCCTATTGCGTGCATGGCAGGAATGTTGATTGGAGTTGCCTACAAAATGAGTGAGTGGCACACCTTTGTCAACTTCCTGAGGTATCCCAGGAGTGACGGGCTTGTTTTGATAACAACATTTCTCCTTACCCTGGTGTTTGATCTTTCAATAGCAATACAGGTCGGACTGCTTATGGCCATGGTAATTTTTATTAAAAGGTTTGCAGAATCATCCAATATAGAGGTTTTCCGCCGCGATGTCAATGACGATAAGGAGCCTGAAACACTGTTTGACGAACACCTGGGAACAATCAAAATACCAAACGGGATTGAAATATACGAGATCAACGGACCCTTTTTCTTCGGAGTGGCCAATAAATTTGACGAGATAGTAAGGGAGAATACCCGTGATATTCACGCACGTATACTGAGACTCAGGAAAGTTCCCTTTATCGATTCTACCGGGTTGAACAACCTGGAAAACCTTCTCCAGAAATCGAAAGGTGAAAAAATCCAGCTTATCTTTTCAGGTGTACATCCCGGGGCAATGAAAGCTCTTGAACAATCGGGCCTGATTGAAAAGGTGGGCAGGGAGAATGTTTTTGACGATATAGCCCCTGCCCTGCTCAGGGCCCATGATATTGTAGAGGAAAAAGAGAAACCGCTGCGCACCTGACCTGCGATAGTGATGCATTGACCGGGTTGCTTCATCACCTGCTGAGAGTAACGCTTACACTGTCCATCTGCCCGCCCATAGGCGGATTCATCTTTGATATCTTAACGGTTGCCCTGGCTATACCCGGGAAATTTTCATACAACCTGTCAAGAATGCGGCCGGCAACATGCTCGAGCAGGTGGCTCTTTATCTGCATCTGTTCTTTAATTATATCATATGCCAGCTGGTAGTTAATGGTGTCAGCCAGATTGTCGGATGAGGCAGCATTTTCGAGACCGGTTGATATCTCGAGGTTCACCAGGAACCTGTTCCCTGCTATCCGCTCCTCCCTGTAACAGCCGTGATATGCATGGAACTCCATGTTTTCTATGCTGATGGTACCCATAATGCCCGGTTTTTATGCCAAAAATAATGATTCCTCCAGTAAATGAGGCGCGGTAGAAAAAAAAGCAGCCGCGCCACCTAAGATTTTGTTATTTACTCGTACTTTTGTATCCCCTGACACCAAAAAACCAGGAGATATCTATGACAGTCTGCCCCATTCAGGCAGATAACAGTTAAATAAAACACACAGGAGAATGTTACAGAACAGTTCCCCCGGTAAGGGAAAAAAAGAAGAAGAAGGACGCTCACTGAACTTTATTGAGCAGATCATTGTCGAAGATATACGCACGGGCAAGAACGGCGGAAGGGTTCATACACGCTTCCCGCCAGAGCCCAATGGCTATCTGCATATAGGGCACGCAAAATCAATCTGCCTGAACTACGGTCTTGCTGATAAGTATAACGGACTGTATAACCTGCGGTTCGACGATACCAACCCCCTTACCGAAGAGGTTGAATATGTAGATGCGATCATGGAAGATGTGAGATGGCTGGGGTACGACTGGGAAGACCGGCTGTATTATGCCTCCGACTATTTTGAACAGCTTTATGAGTGGGCAGAGAAGCTTGTGATGAAGGGCAAGGCATTTGTATGTGAACTCAGCGCCGAAGAAATGAGCTCACATCGGGGGACACCCACCCGGCCCGGTACCGAAAGCCCCTACAGGGACCGCACCGCTGAAGAGAACCTTGACCTCTTCAGGCGCATGCGAGCAGGAGAGTTCGGGAACGGCGAAAAGGTACTCAGGGCAAAGATCGACATGTCGTCGCCAAACATGCACATGCGCGACCCGGTGCTTTACAGGATTATTCATGCATCGCACCACAGGACCGGCGATAAATGGTGTATCTACCCCACTTATGACTACGCCCACGGGCAGAGCGACTCCATCGAGGGCATCACCCACTCTATCTGCACACTTGAGTTCGAGGTGCACAGGCCGCTGTACGACTGGTTAATACGCGAGCTGGAGATCTTCCCGAGCCGCCAGATTGAGTTCGCCAGGCTGAACCTCAGCTATACCATCATGAGCAAGCGAAAACTGCTTCAACTGGTTAAAGAGGGGCACGTCAGCGGCTGGGATGACCCGAGGATGCCGACAATTTGCGGACTGCGACGCAGGGGCTACACCCCCGGGTCAATCAGGTATTTTGCCGACCGGATAGGCGTGGCAAAGCGCGACAACGTTATTGACGTGGCGCTCCTGGAACACAGCGTAAGAGAGGACCTGAACAAAAAAGCAACCCGCGTGATGGCGGTGCTCAATCCCCTGAAAGTTGTTATCACCAATTACCCTGAAGGGCAATCCGAAGAGGTGGAGGCGGTGATAAACCCCGAGATGCCCGAACTGGGCAAAAGGAAGGTGCCATTCTCCCGCGAATTATATATAGAAATGGATGACTTCATGGAAGATCCGCCCAGGAAGTTCTTCAGGCTGGCACCGGGCAGGGAGGTGAGGCTTAAATATGCCTATATCATCAAATGTGAAAAGGTAATAAAAAATGATTCCGGCGAGATAACCGAGCTGCATTGCACCTACGACCCGCTTACCAGGAGCGGCATGCCTGATGCCAACCGCAAGGTTAAAAGTACCATTCACTGGGTATCGCTGCCGCATGCACGTGAAGTGGAAGTAAGGCTGTTCGACAGGCTGTTCAGGAAAGAAAACCCCGATGATGCTGAAGAAGGGCAGGATTTCAAGTCAAACCTCAACCCCGGATCACTTAAGGTTACCAAGGGACACATCTCATCGGGCATTGACGGTGCCGGAGCCCTTGATAAGTTCCAGTTCGAGAGGCTTGGGTACTTCTGTGTCGACCCCGACTCCTTACCCGGAAAGATGGTCTTTAACAGGACTGTCACCCTGCGTGATGCGTGGGCGAGGATGGGTAATAAAAGGTAAACTACCTCAGAACTGCAATTTCCAGGTCCTTGATGTAATCGTTTATCTTCCAGGCGCTCCTGGAAATATACGAGATGTATTCCCCTGCACGGTAGTGGCAGGCACCCTGCGATTTCAGAAGGCTGGAGAAGCCACATATTGAGTTCAGGCAGGTCCTTAACTGGTGCACGAATTCAGCATCCTTTGCAATAAAGGCTGTCATGTCGACCACTGACCCGGACAGAATTTTCTCTCCCTCCCTGTTAACTGCCTCAACCGTCAAACCAATGAATACAGCATGACCCTCCTGGTGCTTTGTCCTTAAAATCAAACTGAACCCGTTGGTTTCTCCTCTGAGGGTCCTTTCAAGCTCAGTATTGAACCTCTCTTTTTCAGGCGACTCGAAAAGGCAGGTTATTGGCATCTTTTGAAGCATGCCGGCAGGAAACCCGGTTATAACTGATATCTCTTGTGAAACATACAGGAAATTTTTACCATCTGATTTAAAATTGCCGCATAACACCGGCCCTTCATTGATATGCCCGCGCTGTCCGTAAACTTCCATTCTCTATTTTTAAATTGGTTTAACATCTGTCAATAATTTTTCATTTTATAGATCCGCGTCTTTCAGGCGCGCTAAATGTACTTGCGGGACTTTGCCCGGAAGGCATTTGTGCTATAAAAAGGGGTGCGGCCATGCAGCAAAACGGAGGGGAAATACTGCCGGCATAAATGCACCCCTTTCATACGTATAAAGTCATCAGATACTTTGTAATGATCCTGTTCAGTATTTTTCGTAATCTACATCATTAATTTCAGGCTCAAACATTTTAAGATCCACTCCCTCTTTCTGCGTTTCACCGACTTTGCCATCAGTTGCCTTTTCAGATGTCCCGCCCCGGGGCGAGCTGCCCTTGGCGGCCATATACTTTATCTTAGCGGCAGCCTCTGTTTTGGCTGCAACCGGCTGTGCCTTCGTTCCTCTCATATTATCCCTGCGGCCGATTTTAAAGTACGAAACAGTCTCCTTCAACTGGTCGGCCTGGCTGGCAAGCTCTTCCGAACTGGTGGCGGTCTCTTCCGATGAAGCTGAATTTTGCTGTATTACCTGGTTAAGCTGCTGTATTGCACTGTTTACCTGGTCTGCGCCTGCATTCTGTTCCATACTGGCAGAAGCTATCTCCTGTACCAGTACGGCTGTTTTTTCTATTTCGGGGACTATCGCTTCAAGCTGGCGCCCGGCCTCATCTGACAGCTGCACGCCAGATTTCGATAGCTCGTCGATCTCTTCTGCCGCAACCTTACTCCTTTCGGCAAGCTTTCTTACTTCGGCGGCCACCACGGCAAAACCGCGTCCGTGTTCACCGGCCCTTGCCGCTTCTACTGCAGCATTCAGGGCAAGTATATTGGTCTGGAATGCTATATCGCCTATGATCGAAATCTTTTCGGCAATCTCTTTCATTGAGCCAACCGACTTGTTGGTGGAATCATTCCCGCTTTTGATCTCCTCGGCGGCCTTGAGTGCGATCTTTTCAGTCTCTTTCGAGTTGCTCGTATTCTGCTGAATATTTGAAACCATCTGTTCCATTGACGAAGAGACCTCCTCGGCAGAGGCTGCCTGCTCCGATGCACCCTGGGAAATTTCCTGCGATGCCGAACTGAGCTGCTGGCTCGCGGCTGCAATATTATCTGCTCCTTCCCTGATATCCTGTATTATTTCACGAAGTGTGGCCACCATCTTTTTTAGGGCACTGGCAAGCACACCTATTTCATCCTTCTGGTCGATATCGAGATTTGCATCAAGGTCTCCCCCGGCTATTGATTCGGCAAAACCAACAGCATCCCTTACTGGCCGCGTTATTGAGGCTATTATCACATACCCGGTAATCACAGCGAGGAGCACACCAAGTAGTATACCCAACAATACCATCATATTGCTGCGGTCGACAAGCTCATCTCCGCGGGCGATCTCAGTATTTGCATAACCTTCGTTAAGCGCTATGATCTCATTAAGGTAACGGTTGGTTTCAGTCCTCACCTCATATATGTCGTTCATAACAAAATCGTTCATCTGCAGGAACAGTTGCTGTGCATCGGCGTTGCCGGCGCTGTCGGCCAGGTTCAGGCCGTATAGCTGATCGTTCATAGACAGCAGGTTGTCGGCTGCCCTCTGCCACCTTTCTCTGGCGTCATTATAACGTCCCCATACAATCACCTCATCATCCGTATGCTCAAGCGATTCATAAACCCGCGTGGCCTCATCCTCGGCAAGACGCTCTTCATTGATGTTTTGCACCTGCCTGCGGCGCTCCTCCTCGTCAAGGTTTTGATTGAGAAGGGTTCTCTGCGCTGCGGTAATGTTGCTCAGGGCTACATCGATAGTCAGAAGACTCCTGACTGAGGGCATATTAACATCGGCAACCTGATGAAACGAGCCCGACACATTTCGCAACCCGTTTAGTCCGGTCACACCTACCGCGATTGCAATTGCGATCACCAGGGCAAAACCCGTGAAGATCTTTGTTCCAAGTCTAAAATTTTTCCAGTTCATACCTTTTTTGATTTAATTAATAATTATGGCCAAAGACCCTTTTACCGGCACCGGCCTGTTGATTTGAAATTATTCCTGCATGGCAGCACACAAACTGGCGGTTGGTTTACCTGGCGCCAGCAAGGTAACTGCGACAGCAAGGGGGTTTTAAGGTATAAATGGTTCGTGGTCACGGGAAAAATCCTGGTTACGGGGGGGGGCGGAATGGCTAAATGACTGGTTTCACACCTTTACCTTAGCTGGTTCTGGCTTTTTGGTTTCTGATGGCCCTGTCTTCCGAATCATGTTTATTGTTTCCATGTCGCTGGTATTAAAAACCTTATCGATATTTACCAGCATTATGAATTTGTCATTGCTTTCAATCATGCCTGAAAGAAAATCAGTTTTGTATGCCTTGCCAATGGAGGGCACCTGCAGAATCCGGTCTTCTGTTATCTCCACTACTGCTTTGACGGAATCCACAACTGCGCCAACCATCACCCTCTTCCCGTCAATTTCGGGTTCAAGTACCAGTATGCATGTGTTCTTGCTGTCTTCAGCAGCATCCATGCCGAATTTGATCCTGGTATCGATTACCGGTAATACGGTACCCCTGAGGTTAATCACACCCTTGATATATTCAGGTGTTTTGGGTACCCTGGTTATCCCTGTCATCTCCAGTATGTTAATCACTTTGCCCACGTGAATCCCGTAGGTTTCTTCTTTCAGCGTGTAGGTTAAATAAGAGCCTCCCTGTTTCATCTTAAATGCAGTTTAGTTTTGTTTCCACCGGTCGTAGTATTGCCCGGGAGACTTATGATACGCCTTGCCGCCCGCAGGGATACGATCAGGGCAGTGGCAATTGTCCCCCCCGGCCTGCCGTTTGTGTCATGCCGCATGACTGCCTGCGTCACTCTCTTGTGTGTCTTTGGTCACTTTTCAAAATTTTTGGCAAGAGTTTCAGTCCTCATGGCAAGGTTAACCTGATGTGTCAGCACCGATTCCTGTAACTTAACGGGTAACATGCAATACCCGATTTTTACGGGGCTGTCACCAGAAAAAAATGTCCTGATGGGAATTTTAACAGTCCTAACCCCCTGCTCTGTATATAACCGATTATAAATATTGTTACCTTTACGGGCTAAAGATCGGACAGAAACGGGGGGGGAGTATTATGATGGAGTATCATGAGAAACCACAAATGCAGCAGTGATGAGATTGGATCATTGATTGCACGAAACAAACGAACTGAAGAACTTTTCGGTATTCTTACAGGCGAGGAAACCCTGGTTGCAAAAAAGGCAATGGCTAGGGTTGACTACGGAAAAAAGGAGGTGGTGATCAAGGGCGGAGTTCCCGTGTCGCATGTCTATTTCCTGGTAGAGGGCCTGCTTGATGTCTCACAGGCCGGATCAGGAGAACAGGCAATACTGAACTACATACTGCCGGGCGATTGTTTCGGAACCTGCTGCACTGCCGATGAAAAGGCATACAACTTCACCGTTTCGGCCTGCAGTGACAGCACCGTACTGGCGATTAACAAGGAGGACTTTCATATCCTTTTGTTTTCCAATAAAAACTTCATGTACCGTATACTGCAGCTGACAGCCCAGAATCAGGTTGCAGTTTACCAAAGACTGGCCTCTTCAATGGTCAACAGGCTCCCGGGCAGGATTGCCCGGGCACTCCTGTTCTTCTCCGAAAAGGTTTTCCGGGCAGACAGTTACATCCTGCCGGTAACCAAAAAAGAGCTTGCCAGATATGCAGGCGCATCAAGGGAACGGCTCCACAGGACCTTGTGCCAGTTTGACGATGACGGGATTATCAGTCTGTCCGGCAACACCATCAGGATAATCAAACCCGGAATGCTGGCCAGGCTGGCAGTCCACGGCTGAAAGCACCCGCCGCGGCACTTAATATCATCAGGCCGGACCGGCCGGGGGCACTCAGTAAAGCCTTTCCGAAACGCAACGGAGGGTCATGCCGGATGATTTGGTATAGCGGCTGAAGGCATAGTGGAACATCGTGCTTGACCCCCCGTAAAAATAGAGGTATTTGCCATATGTGTCATTATGCTGTGAACCTGTCCAGTATGCACCATAAACTCCCCGTCCGGTAAGCATTCCGTCATCAGGATCGAGCAGTCCCGCAGCATGCACCCGGAGCTCAGACTCGAAGGCGTGGGTGGAGCTGTTCCATCCATCTTCCCTGTGCACCGTCTCCCACTCCTCTCCGGTCGGGAGGCGCCATCCATGCCCCAGCAGAAGGGCGCAGGGATCACCGGCCGGCAGCCAGTCGCTGTCCTCTTCAATCCCGGTCATCCATTCCGGTGCCTGTTCCGGCAGTGTTCCCGTTACCAGGTATCCCCTCTTGTTGTTGAACTGCCAGTACCAGCCTGCCGCCTCCGGAGAATCATCGGTGGGAGACGACGCCGGCCTTGAAGCACCCAGATTCTGTACGATCCAGCACCTGGGTTCGCCGCTAAGAGACGACTTTACAGTTTGGTAGGTCACTGTTGAACTTTCGGGAGCCACATCGCCTGCAGAGTGTGAAACAGTAATATCCTCGCACGCCGTTGTGAAGCTTACCTCCTCACCGTAAGCTATGCCTTCTGAATTGACGGCATATGCGCGCACGAAATATCTCACCCTGTAATCCAGGCCGGTCATGTAACTTTGAAAGGTACCCAGACCGGGCTTTTCTTCGGTAAGTCCCGAGTTTATATCAATGGTCGGGCCGGGAGAGGCACTCCACACAATACCCGCGCGGGTTATCTCCCGGTTGCCGTCACCGTAAACATGACCCCCGCTCCTGGCAGAGTTTGAAGATATTTCCCGCACTTCAAGGGTAACAAGGTTTGGTGGGGCTATTCTCTCTTCCCTTCCACATCCGGCAAATAACACCGGAAGTGCTGCTATAATAAATGGAAGTGTTCTCATGACCGGCTCTATTTACATGATGCAGAACTACGTAAGCATAATTGGCATGTCAGCCTTAAAGCCGACAGGATCGCTGTTTGGGGGAACTGTCAGCTGGCGGCAGTAAATGCTGCTACCTGGTTTCAGGTATAAAACATGGCAGATACATAACTCACAACATCTGAAGAGGTCCTGACCGATCCGGAATCTCCCCTGCTCAGGATCCGGACCTTGTAACCGGGATCAATTATTGCCGAATACTCCATCAATGCCATTATGGGGCCAAACCCGCAAACGGATAGCTCGTATTCCAGTGCTGCCTCATAAACACCCCGGCTGTCTTTGCCTGTTACTGCTCTTAGCATTATATCATCCTTTTCCCTGGCTTCTTCTTTAGAAACAAAATGAGAAAAGTCGGAGGAGGCAATCAGCAGGATGCGCCTGCCGGTCTTTCTCACAGCAGTGTGAATTCTCCCTGCCGCTTCAACTGCCGCATCATGATCCTGGTCAAGCATGTTCAGGCTGACAATCTGCGTACTCCCGGGAAAAAAATATTTTATATACGGCACTATCACCTCGGCCGAGTGTTCCCTGCGCTGTGCAGCCTGCGAAAAGGGCAGTTTCATCTCCCCGGCAAATTCAAGGTCTGTCTCCACCGTTCCATTGGGTACCTGCCAGAAGGCATGGTTGTCGACCGATATGGGCGGGCCAAGTCCGTAATGGTTCGGATGGACAATAACAATTGTTTCGGCAATGAACATGTTACTCCTGGCCGCTTCGAAGAAATGTACCGCCTGGTTTCCGCAATACTCAATGCCGGCGTGAGGCACAATACCACCAAGCACTGCACCGGGGACAGACGATTTGTCAATCTTCGGCTCTTCTTCCTTCAGGAGCTTTTCCACCAGCCTGTTGAGCTCATCCCTGCCGGAAGGATAAAACATGCCGGCAACACCTGGGGGCCTGGTATTTGTTTTTTCTGTATCCATGGCAGGTAATGACATTCCTTTTACACACCGGAATCTATAAGTGCAAGTTAGTAAAATCAATTTTCAATAACAAGACCCTCCGGTATATCACCCTGGCAGTGGCAATCATGCAACAGGCACTTATACGGCAGCAGGCTATCTCTCAGTATCCTCAGCATGGGGCAGCATTTTCAAGCGGGGGCATTCAAAACAGCAGTGTTCGCCGGCAGGAGTTACCCGGTAATTGCCACACCTGCTCCGCACCGGCGGCAGTTGCCATGCTCATCAATCCCCTCCGGCGATGCCCGGTAGCCTGTCCTGTTGATGACAACTTTACTGCAGCCTGCACACCTGGTATCGCCGTTTCCTTCAACCGGCGCCATGTTTCCCGTATAGACATAATGGAGACTTTCAGCGGCAATCCCATAAAACCTCTCCATCAGAGGCAGCGGAGTGGGTGGTGCATCATAGTGCCATGACGGGAAATACCTTGAGATATGCAGCACTGTATCTGCACCCAGTTCTCCCGCTATCCACCCGGTCATCTCCCTGAAGCTCTCCTCATTATCGTTCAGCCCCGTAACGACAAGATGGGTGATCTCCAGGTGCAGTCCGCGTCTCCTTATAGCCCTGAGTGTCTTTTTCACGGGTGCAAGCATTCCGCCGGCAACATCACGGTAGAAGTCATCGCTAAACGATTTGAGGTCAATGTTAAACGCATCGGCAACTTCCAGCAGCTCATCAAGGGGCCGGCTGTTTACATATCCGTTGCTTACCACCACGTTCTTCATACCCCGGTCCCTGGCAAGTACAGCTATGTCATACATGAACTCATACCATACCACCGGTTCATTATATGTATAAGCAATCCCGGCGTTGCCCGGCATGCCGTATGCTTTAGCTGCAACCTCTGCCGGAGTGGTATACTCCAATGCAGGTGTCCCGCTAACAGCTGCCTGCGAGATAGTATAGTTCTGGCAAAACGTACACCTGAAATTGCATCCCATCGTGCCGACTGAAAAGATATCCCTTCCGGGGAAGAAGTGATATAAAGGTTTCTTCTCAATGGGATCGGCCGACATCGATACCGGATAACCGTAGGCGGAAGACCAGAGCCTGCCTTCTTCGTTTATGCGCACCCCGCATTTGCCCTGGCCGCCCTCGCTAATCGTGCAGGAATGAGGGCAAAGTGAACATGTTACCTTCCTGCCGGCACCTGTTTTGTAGAAGCGTGCTTCCTGCATAGGCCAAATGTTTACTGCCAAGTTATAAAAATTAGCCGGTTATAAAGCAGGGCACAAAGGCTTTTTCGGTTTAACTTTTAAAATGCAGACTGTTAACACCGGTTAGGCCGCACCCGTACACCTGACACGGACTGTCATGTTACCTGCCAGAGGTGATGCAAATCAACCTTTTTCCCCCAACTATAAACAAAAACCTGCGTAAAAAACTAAACACATTCAACATTTTAAAAAAAATAAAAAAACATTACAAGACTATATTTCAATGACATATCCCCTCACACCCCTGCCCTGGCACACACCATGCATCAGAATTCTAATGATTTTGACCATGTGGATCATGGCCGTAACAGCATGGAGCCAGGATCCGGAGTGGGATGAAGTAGTAACAATATGTCATGATACATATATACTGGAAGCAGACATAAGTTCCAGCGGTACAGGGGGAGAAGGCTGGCAGCTTCTGGGAGGGAGCGGAAGCTTTGACCCGCTGGATACAAGAATAACTACAGTCACAGGAATTGGCATGGGTGAAAACCGTTACTGGTATGACGGGCCGGGAAACCATGACTATTATATTATGGTAATCCGCGTAGAACCGCCGGTTTTCACTCTTACCGCCCCTGAAACATTCTGCGGTTCAGATGATATAATAACACTCACACTCTCGGGCTCCGATTCAGACTATCATTATAACCTTTACAGAAACGGGGCATTGTTCATTGAAGGAACTCCCGGTACGGGCGACCCGTTAACCTGGATTGTCGATGAGCCGGGAACATTTACAGCTGAGGCGGTGCTCAACATGGCGAACAGCGATTGCCGGGTATGGATGAATGGCGAGGTTGATGTGATTATCGCACCCCTCCCACAGGTATATCAACTCATTGCACCTCATGGTAATGATATGTGTGAGGGTTCGCAGGCCACTCTTACCCTTGACGGCTCTGACCCGGGCATAAGTTACCAGCTCTATCTGGGTAATGAGGCGTACGGCACTGCCCGCGGAGGGACAGGAGACCCCGTTTCCTGGAGCGTTTCGGAAGCAGGCAGCTACCACGTCGTGGCTGTTGATAACATGACAGGCTGCACGGAAACCATGGAAGGCACTGTATCACTAACAGAGCTCCAGTCACCTCAATCATGGCCCTTATCTCCTTCATCGGCAAGCTACTGTGGTGGTGCTGGCGGTTCTGTAACATTAACCCTTGGGGGCTCACAGACAGATGTAAGCTATCAGCTACTGAGATATGGCAACCCCGTGGACGGATCGCTGCTGGCCGGCACCGGCGGGCCTCTGGAATGGGATGTGTCTCTGTACGGTCCCTATACCGTTATTGCAACAGATGACATAAACAATTGCCAGTCGCAAATGGATAATGCGGCAGTTGTCTCGCGGCTTACAAAATACAGTGTCGGCTCTTCGGCAAGCTACTATTGTGAAGGTGAAGGCGGGGTGGATATCACCCTGGGGGGCTCCCAGTCCGGGGTAACATACCGCTTGTACAGGGACGGGCACTTCAACAGTTCTAAACCGGGAACAGGGAACCCGCTTACCTGGGAGAACATGAAAGCCGGAACATACCTGGTTTATGCCAGAAAAGACGGTATCGATTGCCTGATGGGAGAAACAACGGTTTCTGTTATTACATTTGACGCCAACCTCTTAGATCCTGTTGATGCTATATGCCAGGGAGACCAGGCGCAACTCAATGCCACAGGCGGAGAACACTATTTATGGGAGCCCTCTGAAAGCCTCAGCAATAATACGATAGCCGACCCGGTGGCAACCCCGTCGGTTACCACGGAATACACGGTTACCATTACCGATGAATACGGATGCCAGGCATCCCGGTCGGTAACGGTAACCGTACACAGTGTGCCTGTTGCAAATGCCGGCAGCAACAGGACAATCTGTTTTGGGGAATCGGTCAGGCTGAACGCGACAGGGGGCACAACCTACCACTGGTCGCCCGCAGAAGGGTTGAGTGCAACAGATATTCCCGATCCGGAGGCATCACCGGTATCAACAACCCAGTATACAGTAGCTGTTTTCAACGACCAGGGGTGTATGTCGACCGATAAAGTAACTGTTACCGTAAACCCGGTACCCACGGTAAATGCAGGTCCTGATGTATCGATATGTGAAGGCGAAGGAACAACCCTTGAGGTAACGGGTGATGCCGGCAGCTACGAGTGGAGTACCGGCGAGACTACCGGAAGCATCGCAGTCAGTCCGTTAAGTACCTCTGTCTACAGGGTTACCGGTACATACACTGATACCGGGTGTTCTGCATCAGACGAGGTCAGGGTTGAAGTCTCGCCCCTGCCCATGGAGTTTGCGGTGACAGGCGGCGGCAGCTTTTGCGAAGGTACAGGCGGATTGCCTGTAGGCCTGAACGGTTCGGAACCAGGAGTAAATTACTCCCTTTACCGGAACGGCGAATACTCGGGCCCTACCATAGCGGGCGACGGCAATGCCATATCTTTTGGCAATAAGGACATGGAGGGAATATACACCGTTTCGGCAATGAATACAGCTTCAGCCTGCACTTACCAGATGGCAGGCCATGCAGAGCTGGTCAAAAACAGGCTGCCCGGCCCTGCACAGTCAGTTACCGGCAGCAATCCGGTCTGCCCCGGCAGCACGGTTGAATATTCCGTTGCTGAGATTGCCCGTGCTGAAAGCTACAGGTGGGACCTTCCGCCGAACGCAACCATAACCGCGGGCAACGGTACCCGTAATATCACGGTATACTATCCGGCAAATGCAGTATCAGGAACGATTTCGGTAAGAGGGGTAAACGACTGCGGCGAGGGTACGTCATCCGGAGCAGACATCACCGTACGCCTCCTTCCTGAGCCGGCCGGGGTTATTACAGGTGAAACGGTTGTTTGTGAAGGCACCTTCAATATCAAATACACCATTGAACCGGTTGCAAATGCAACATCATACCAGTGGGAGCTCCCCCCGGGGGCAATATTGTACAGTACCAGTGTGGATGAAACGCAGATCATAGCAGACTATCCCGGGGGCAGCATTACCGGAGATATAACGGTAACACCGGTAAACAGCTGCGGGATGGGCGAACAGGCTTCGCTCGCCATTACGGTAAACCCCGTTCCCAATCTTACTTTGAGCGAACCGGCAGACGAACTCGACTGTTCAGACAACAGAGTAACCCTGTCAGCATCCTCATCTACCCCTGGCGTCAGCTGGTCGTGGACGGCACATAACGGCGGGAATATTACAGGCGGAGCCGGTACAAACCAGCCTGAAGTGAATATGCCCGGAACATACCGTGTAAGTGCAACTGCCGGCGGATGCAGTGCCCACGGCGAGATCCGGGTAACACGCAATACTGAAGCACCCGAAGATGTCAAAATCACCAGGTCGGGCGACAGGATAACATGCAACGACCCGCTGATGACCCTTACCGCATCAACGACCAGTACTTTTGAGGTAACCTACTCATGGAGCGCCAGCGGGGGAGGGAATATCGTTTCGGGCGAAAATTCAGCCACGCCGGTGATTGACAGGGGAGGTTACTACACTGTCGTTGCAACCAGTTCAGAAACCTCCTGTATGGCATCACCCGTTACCATATTGATAGATGAGGATACCGTAAGCCCCGACCTGAGTGATATGGATCTGCTGGTATCAGGAGATATCTCCTGCCTGAATAGCCAGGTTCAGCTTTCTGCAGATCCCCCGCTCTCAGGCAGTTTTGTATGGTCTTCGGACGACGGAAACATAGACAATCCGCTTTCTCCCTCTCCTTATGCTGATTCTCCAGGGATCTACACGGTAACAGTAACAGGAGACAACGGCTGCAGTGCAGAAAAAGCGGTACAGGTATTTTCAGACTACCGGGCCCCTGAAAATATTTGGGTGAACATGAACCCCGGAACCCTTAATTGCCTTGACGATGAAGTCGTGCTCGAAGGCAGCTCAACAACTGAAGGTGCCCAATACCAGTGGACCGGACCTGGCATTGTTTCGGGCGAAACAACGGCCACCCCGGTGGTAAACCTGCCCGGCGAATACACGATGACCGTTACACACCCCGAAAGCGGCTGTACAGGGGAAGCACCGGTTACAGTTGAGGAGGATCTGGCAAGTCCCTCTGTAAGCTTTCCCAGCCTACCCGGCACCATAACATGCAATAACCCCTCAATACAGCTGGAAAGCCATACATCGGCCGCCGATCCCCTCTATGAATGGTTTGACAACAACAATAACCTTATTGAAGGCCAGACAACAGGTACACTCACAGTTACCACGGGAGGCACCTATACACTGAGGGTAACAGACCAGGCTAACCACTGCCGGGCTGAAAGCAGCATTACGGTTAAAGAAGATACCACTCCTCCAGGTGCCTCCATAACTGCACCTGCGGCCATAACATGCAATGATCCTGAGATCACCCTGCACGGATCATCTCCGGCCGGAGGTGTTACCCCGTTGTGGACCACAACCGGCGGGAATATAGTTACCGGAAGCACTTCATTCAATCCGTCAGTTAATTCCGCAGGCAGCTATTTGCTTACGGTTACAGATCCCGGTAACGGGTGCAGCTCCGAAGCGCTTGTTATTGTTCAGGAGGACAAGGAACCTCCTGTTATAGTAAACTTCACCACAGCCCCTTCTCCTTTAAGCTGCATAAATAATTTGACAGAATTAACCGGCAATGCAGCCAATGCAACACTCTTGTGGAGCGGACCGGAGGGAGCGGCCATAAGCGACCCGTCGGCACCGGCAACTTATGCAGATACTCCCGGAATCTACAGGCTTACGGCTACCAACACAGGAAATGGTTGCGAAGCATACAGGGAAGCAGAAGTTACAATGGTTGAAGATATACCCGAAGGCCTGGAAATACTGCCGTTTGAAAACCTCAGTTGTGCCCGGGAAACAACCACACTCACTGCAACTTCATCAACAGCCGGAACAACTTTCCGGTGGGAAGCCGGCGAAGAAGGCACGATCCTCTCCGATCCCGGACATGAAACAGTAACCATAGGGTCGGCCGGAACATATACTGTGTATGCTGCCCATCCGGTTACCGGATGCGAGACAGAAAGCACGGCTGAGGCAGGATTCCTTTCTGCCGCCCCAACAATAAACCTGCCTGCCGGACTTCCGGAAAAGATTACATGTAATAACCTGTTGACCGGGGTGCAACTCAGCGCCACTGTAGAACCAGCCGGAGCAGCGCTGCTGTGGGAAGGCCCGGGGACAATTGATAATCACACGACTGACAGCCCTACTGTTTATGAACCCGGCCTTTATACCATTACTGCGGCTCACCCTGAGACCGGCTGCACATCGTTCAAAACACTCGAAGTTAAAAGCAATATGGTTTCACCCGAAATCATCTCTTTCAATGGTCCGGGAACCGTTACGTGTGCCGAACCCGGAATTACAATCAGCCCTGAACTTTCTGAAGGTTCGTTTTCTTACCGGTGGGCAGAAGCATCGGCAGATGCAACAATAAAGGGCTCAGAAACGAATAAAGCGGTCGTGGTTACTTCAGGAGGAATTTATACACTCACGGTAACCGACCTCGTTAACGGATGCGAAACATCAAAAAGCGTGGCAATTGATGAAGATAAGGTTAAACCGGGAATATCGGTCGATGACAATCCCCCCGACATAACCTGCAAAAACAGCCTCTCCGGACTTTACGGGACCAGCGCGACATCAGGTGTTGCTTATCTGTGGGATGGTCCGGGAAACATTATCAATCCTGCAACCGAAACACCCACAGTCGACCAGCCGGGAACATATACCCTTACGGTAACCGACATGGCAAACGGCTGCATATCAACGGCATCTGTAACAGTTGGTGAAAACAAGGTGCCTCCCCCGGCCCCCGCGGTTTTAGACCCGGAGGAGCTGTCATGCAATAATGAATGGACGGAATTGCAGGTTTCTCCATATATCGAAGGGGTGGACTATCACTGGTCTGCTAACGGTACCGGTACAATTATTAACGGAAACACCGATGTTGCGGCTGTAAACTCACCAGGAACATATACTGTAACGGTAACCGACCGCATAAACGGCTGTACAAGCTCTGCAGAGGTTACTGTATCAATGAATGAAGAAGTACCGGATGTGGCAATAACGGGCGGACCCTATATGATCACCTGTGCAACCACCTCCCTTACGATCACCGGAAGCAGCCCGGATGGTGCAAACCCGGTCTGGACCACAGATGGCGGGAATATTATAAGCGACCGGTACCAGATGGACATCGAGGTGGATGCACCCGGCGAATATACCCTTACAGTCCGCCATCCCGTATCAGGCTGCCCCTCATCGGCCACTGTTACAGCCGGCCACACCGAAGAGGTGCCGCTTATAGATGTCGACAGCTATCCCCAAAAAATTACATGCGGAAACGGTACTGTCCAACTTTATGGTGCTCCGGCAGATCTTTCACATAGTTTTGAATGGTCGACTGAAAACGGGAACATCGTTTCCGGATCTGACGGGTTCGAACCTGTTGTAGACAGGGCGGGGACTTATTTGATAACGGTTACTGACCCTGTAACCGGATGCAGCAACCAGGCTGGTATAACAGTGGAAGAGGATATGGCCGCCCCGGAATTCACTATTGCCGATCCCGGTCAGTTTACCTGCGAAACCGGTTATGTGCAACTGAAGGCCACAGTTACATCAGGAGAGACCGATGTTGATTATGCCTGGACAACCGGTGGTGGGGGCACTATTTGGCCGGGTGACGAGAATGTGGCCAATCCAAGGGTCACAACAACCGGCACATATACGCTTACTGTTACCAATAACACCAACCTGTGCACAACAACCAAAGATGTAACGGTCAGTGAGAACACTGTCCCGCCAAATGTTTCGGCCGATAAAAATCCCGATAAGCTTACCTGCGAAAGGACGGAGGTTATTCTTTCAGGAAACTCCAATACCGGTGGGGCCACTTTTAAATGGTCGTCTGCAGATGGACATCCGGTTTACAACTCCACAACAAGACACCCCAGGGTAACCATGCCGGGTACATATATACTGACGGTGACCGATCCTGCCAATGGATGCACCGCCCAGACAGAGGTGACTGTAATAAGCGATACGGAAGCACCTCACGTGCATATCGAGCCCGGCCCGGGTATTCTTACCTGCAGCGTAACATCGGTCATGCTTGAAGGGAGTTCAAATACTGCCGGTGTAAGTTACAGGTGGACAGGCCCGGTACTGGTTGAAAGCCCTGGTAACAAGGTAGTGTACGTAAGCGAGCCAGGCAGGTATTATCTTACTGTCACAAGGAATTCTACAGGATGTACATCTACTGCTTACATTGATATTATACAGGATACCGAAGTACCTGCTCCCCCGTCTGCTGACGATGCAATTGCATGCTTTGGCGGCGATCCTGTTACCCTTGCAGCTACCGGAAGCAACATCCGCTGGTATGACCACAGCAATCTTTCTGACGGGGCTCTCATAAAAGAAGACGATACGTATACCCCGGCAGAAAACGGAGCAGGGAACCACTATTACTATGTTACCCAGACCTCAGCAAACGGTTGCGAGAGTCCTGCAATACAGGTAAGATATACCATCAGGGAACTGCCTACGGCACCGGCAACAGTAAGTGGTGAGGTATGCGAAGGCAGCCCGAATCCCCGCCTCAGGGCCATAGGCAGCAATATAAGCTGGTACGGTGATCATGGCGGACCGGTGCTTGCTACTGGTGAATACTATACACCTGACCCTTCGGTAAATGCACCCGGGAAATATACATTCTATGCAAGCCGGACAGATGAGCATGGCTGTGAAAGTGATCTTACACCGGCCACCCTCACAATAAGGGAAATTCCCGCGGTTCCGGTAATCAGCGAAGCGCTGCTCGAAACCTGCGCCGGCGAACCAAACCCTCCCTTTTCAGCAACAGGCAAAAACATACGCTGGTACGGAAGCGCTACGGCCACAAACCACCTTTACAGCGGAAACGAGTACACTTCAACGAAAGTGAATCCCGGAAGCTATGACTATTTTGTTTCACAAACGAGTGATCATGGCTGTGAGAGTGACAGGGCCGCAGCATCACTTGTGATAGTTGATAACCCGTCCAGGTTCGATGTTACCGGTGGAGGGACTTTCTGCGAGAACGCTTCCGGTGTGAGCGTAGGACTTGATAGTTCTGAGGCGGGAGTCGAATATACCCTTTGGCTTGATGGCTCAACCATTATGGGAGATATTACCGGCACAGGAGCAGAGATTGATTTCGGTCTCCAGGATACGGAGGGTACATATACTATTACTGCAACCGGCAATAACGGATGCAGCACGCCTATGAACGGAGCAGTAAGCGTATTGGTAAACCTCCTCCCTGCAACACCTGGTGTGATAAGCGGACAGGATTACGTGTGCCAGGGCAGCAGTGATGTACTTTATGAAATCGATCCTGTTGCCGGTGCAACTCATTACCACTGGGAAGTTCCGGCCGGATCGGTTATATCGTCGGGCAACGGCACACGGTCAATAAGGGTTGATTTTTCGGCTGCGGCCGAAAGTGGCGCTATAAGAGTACGTGCAGTGAACAGTTGCGGTAACGGGCCTGTTTCGGGCGATTATCTGGTAAATGTTGACAAACTGCCGGCTCCGGCAGGAAATATCACTGCAACCCCATTCAACAGCGAAGTGTGCAGGGGCGATCAGGAGGTTGTCTTTGAAGTTCCTGTAATAGATCATGCTACCTCATATGAGTGGTTCCTTCCTGCAGGTGCAACTATTTTACAGGGTGCCGGTACACGCACTGTAAAAGTTGGGTTCTCATCCGAAGCTGCCACCGGGAACCAGGAGGTTCGCGTCAGGGGAGTAAACGGATGCGGACAGGGCGAATTATCCGCTCCGCATACAGTGGCTGTGTATGCTCCGCCTGCGGTATCGGCAGGTGCCGACCAGCATTTATGCAGTGATAACACTGCCCTGCAGGGAAGTCCGGTACCCGGCGGCGGAACTGCACGTTGGGAAACGGTGGCTGGTTATGCAGTGTTCAGCAGCAACAACATACCAGACCCTGGTATCAGCTCCCTGGCTATGGGGGAAAACATATTTACCTACACTGTAACCCTTGAAGCATGTTCGGTTACTGATACGGTGAGAATTTTCAACAACCAGGTGCTTGTCGATGCAGGGAGTGACAGGGTAATCTGCTCCGAAGAGATAACACTTCAGGGGTCAGCGGTACCCGAAAATGCTACAGGGTTATGGACAGCTGTAACCGGCAGCGCCTCATTTTCCGATGCCAGCCGGAGTAATTCAAAAGCCGGCAATTTTGATTACGGCGATAACAGGCTGCGGTGGACTATCACTAAAAACGGGTGCAAAAGCAGTGATGAGGTAACAATTACAAATCACCGCCCCCCGATGGCAAATGCTGGTAATGATATCACCACATGTAACAGCGAGGCTTACCTTGATGCCTCACATCCTTCGCAGGGAGAGGGAGAATGGCAGGTTATATCAGGCAAGGCAGTGTTCGATAACCCGTCTGATCCGCAAACCCGGGCACAGAGCCTTGACAGGGGAATGAACAGGATTGCCTGGGTTGTGAGCAACCACGGATGCACGCTGGGCGACACCATTACTATTACCAACATCGATATTGACATCAGCGCAGGCGAAAACCAGGAGCTGTGCGATTCACGTACCACCCTTGACGGAACAGTTCCCCCTGAAGGTTCAACCGGAGAATGGTCGGTGGCAAGGGGAGCGGCAACTTTCATGGACAGGAATGCCCATGATACAAGGGTGTCGGGACTGGCGTCGGGTACTAATGAGGTGGTATGGACAATCACCAGGAACGGCTGCAGGTTTTCCGACACGGTCATCCTTACCAACAATATGCCCACTCAGGCAAATGCGGGCCCCGACCAGGAAGTTACAGTCAACCATGCGCAGCTGGAAGCCAATAACCCGGCTATTGGTACAGGCATATGGTCGGTTATGAACGGATCGGGAATATTCAGCGATCCAGCCGGCAATACCGCAACAGTAACTGAACTCTCACCCGGGCCCAATACTTTCCGCTGGACCATAACGCATAATGGCTGTGAATCAACAAGTGATGTTACGATCAACAATGGAAGCCTTGAATCGATCTATGCAGGTGAGGACCAGCAACTATGCTCAGATGCAACCATGCTGGAGGCCACTGAGCCACCTTTCGGGTTCGGGGTATGGACGATCAGGCAGGGCACCGCACGGTTTGAAAATAACGAACAGGCAGATACCAGGGTCTATGATCTCGGACGGGGTGAAAATATCCTGCGGTGGAGCGTTACCATAGGTTCTACAGAATACTATGATGAGGTAACCATCACCAACAATATGCCTACTGTTGCCAATGCCGGTACCGGCAGGTCATTGTGCTCCTCATCGTTTACCCTCGCGGGTAACGAGCCGCTGACAGGTTCAGGCAGGTGGACGATAGAGGGGGGCTCGGCAGTGATAGACGACCAGTCTTTGCATAACTCACCTGTTTATGATCTGGCGCAGGGGAGCAACCTTTTCAGGTGGACCATCACCAATGCAAACTGTGTATCATCAGACATAGTGGTCATAAGCAATGATATTCCCACAACACCCGACGCGGGTGAGGATATATCATCCTGCGACGGAACAGCCGAGCTGTTCCCCAACACACCGACCATAGGTACAGGCGGATGGAGCGTTATCAGCGGGTCAGGTTCATTTGACGGGAACTCTGTAAGCAACCTTGCAAACGGAGAAAACAGGTTACTGTACACCATCAGGAACAACCAGTGTGAATTGTCGGACGAAGTAGTCGTTACCAGCTATAAACCAACTATTGCCGATGCCGGGTACAATATGAATGTATGTGTTGATTCTGTTGACCTTAATGCAAACCAGCCTAACCAGTCAATAGGTGAAACGGGAAGGTGGACGGTGATCAGCGGATCGGGCAGGTTCGAAGATCCCGGAAGGGCAAATACCACCGTACACGATCTTGCTCCCGGGAGAAATGTATTCAGATGGACGGTCGACAACCAGGGGTGCACCAGCTACGATGAGATTGAGGTTAGTTACGACCATATTCCCGCACATGCAGGGTATGATATAACAACATGTGACAGTGAAGTAACCCTCAACGCCAACAACCCCGGAAATGGTGCCGGCGAATGGACAATAAGAGGCGGATCGGGATCAGCGGTCTTTGAAAGCCCCAACAGTCCGAATACTCATGTAAGCGGACTGGACAGGGGTAACAACATTCTAAGATGGACTATAACCAATAACCGGTGTGTTTCCTTTGACGAGATAACAGTCCGCAACAGCAGTCCCAGTAACGCCTGGGCCGGATCGGACCAGATAATCTGTACAGATTCGGTTCAGCTGTCTGCCCGCAACCCGGTAACCGGGCAGGGTACATGGTCGGTTATCAACGGGTCGGGCAGGTTTGATGATGACAGCCAGTACAATACTGCCGTCCGTGGGGTAGGCCCGGGCGCAAACACCTTCAGGTGGACTGTTGAGCATGAGGGCTGCACTTCAACCGATGAGGTGGTCATTAGGAACAATAAACCGCTTGACACCTACGCGGGGAATGACCAGGTGCTGTGCGACGATACCGCTATCCTCACGGCCAATCAGCCCGAACAGGGAACCGGCGTGTGGAGCATTGTTCAGGGAGCCGGTGTTATTGAAGATGCCTACAGCAACGAAACTGTTGTAAACGCCCTTGCCCCGGATGAAAACATTTTGCGGTGGACTGTAACAAACGGCCAATGCAGCGATTACAGCGATATCAGGATTGTGAACAACAAACCGGCCACTGCACTGGCGGGAGCAGACAGGGTGATCTGCAGCGATAAGACCGTGCTTGAAGGCAATATCCCCCTGGAAGGTACGGGAAGATGGAGCGTTATAAGCGGCTCGGGGTTTTTCGAAGATGCTGCTGCACATAACTCCGAGGTTACAAGGTTGTCGCGCGGGAGAAATATTCTGCGCTGGACCATCACAAAGGAAAACTGCGCCTCAATAAGCGATGTAATCATTCAAAATGATATGCCCAGCATACCAAATGCAGGAGCAGACATCGCAGTATGCGGCAACAGCACTCCTCTTAACGGCAACATGCCGGCTGTCGGAACTGGAAGGTGGAGCCTCGTAAGCGGTTCGGGTTCATTCGACGATCCGGCCAGGAGCAACACTTCAGTAACCGGCCTGGGGCAGGGAGTCAACGTTTTAAGATGGACCATCACCAACAACGAATGTTCGTTATCAGACGAAGCTGAGGTGAGAAACAACACTACCGATGTATATGCAGGCCCTGACCAGCTGGTTTATGAAGATGCCGCTACCCTTTCGGGGAATACACCGGCGAGGGGTAACGGACTATGGAGCGTCGATGCCGGGGGAGGCAGTATTAACGATCCCTCCTCACCTGAAACAAGGGTTGAGGGCATCAAGGAAGGGGTCAATACTTTTGTATGGGCAGTGGATATCGACGGGTGCATATCATCAGATGAGGTCAGGATCACATATTACCGGCAGCCTGTATCCAGCTTTTCGGTAAGCCATACCGGGGGATGCCCTCCACTGCAGGTAAGATTCACAAAAACAACCACCGGCAATTACCCGTTCAGGTGGTACCTGGGCGAGGAGGGGTCCGGAACCCTTGAAGAAAACCCCGTCTACACATATGACGAGCCTGGCAGATATGCAGCAAGGCTTTACATAACCGGAGCCGACGGACAGGAGGTGGTAAGCGAAAGGATAATTACAGTACATGAACCTCCTGCAGCAAGCTTCGAGCTTGCCCCTGCTGAACTTTACATTCCCGGCAATGAGCTGAGAACATACAACTATTCATATAACAGTGAATATTATTTGTGGGACTTCGGCGACGGAAACACCTCCGATGAAGTCAACCCGGTACACATGTACGAGAACGAGGGTTCTTTCGATGTCAGCCTTAAAGTATGGTCGGCCGAAGGATGTACCGATTCCCTCACTTACGGGATGCCGGTCACGGTAACCCAGACAACACGAGTCAGGTTCCCGTCGGCCTTTACCCCCAATGAGGCAGGAGGAAGCGGAGGCAGGTACGACCGCAATGATTTCTCAAACCAGGTATTTTACCCGGTTATGATAAACGGCAATATCGATAACTACAGGCTGGAGATCTTCAACCGATGGGGGGTGAAGTTGTTTGAGAGCGACGATATAGAGGTCGGATGGGACGGATACTATCGCGGACAACTGGTGGCAGAGGATATCTATATATTCAGGGTTACCGGCAGGCTTAACAGCGGGGAGAAGTTTACAGAAACAGGCGACTTCCTTCTGATGAGAAGAGATTGAGAATTAATATGCTTTTTGGTTCTTTTAGATATTAAGTATGATAAGAGTGGCAAACAATACAGCAAAACGAACCGGCAGCAAAAGCTGCCGGGCAACAGGAGTATTGCGAGGGAATGTCCATAGGCTGAAAAGCGCAATGCTGCGATTTCCGTTAATGGTACTTTTAACGGTACTGGTATTTTCGAACTCCTATTCGCAAAACCCGCAGTTTTCGCAATTCTATTCGGCACCCCTGAACCTGGGGCCATCGATGGCAGGATCTGCCAATGAAGGGCGCCTGGTTATGAACTACAGGGACCAATGGCCGAGGCTCTCAGGCCGGTTCGTGACCTATGCAGTATCCTACGACCAGTACATAGATGATTTCAACAGTGGTATCGGGATCAGCGTGCTTCATGACAACGCGGGCGGCAGCAAGCTTACCTCAACAATGGCGGGAATAAGCTACTCTTACAGGATCAAAGCGGGGAGAGACCTTTTTTTTCAACCCGGACTGAAAACATATTACTACCAGAGAAGGATCAACTTCGAAAAGCTTACGTTTGCCGACCAGTTCTATGGGGAGACAGTCCTTCCCACAAGCATTCAGACCCCGCCTGAGCAGAACAGGGGACAGGTAAATTTCAGCTCATCACTGCTTGTTTTTACGGGCAATGTGTGGGCCGGGGCTACAGTTGGCCATTTGATGCAGCTCAATCAGGCTCTGGCCGACGATCCTGCATACATACCGCTCAGCCTTACCGGTTTTGGAGGGGTAACTTTCAGGCTGGCAGGAACACAACGGAACAGGGACGACCAGTCGGTCTCACTGGCCTGGCAGTTCAGACGGCAGTCGCAAATCAACCAGCTCGACCTTGGAGCATATTACTTCAGGATGCCTTTCAGGATCGGTGTATGGTACAGGGGCATGCCCGATACGGGAACACCCTGGAACCGCGATGCTGTGGCAATATCCGGGGGTATACTTCTCGACCAGCTGCTCATCGGTTACAGTTATGATATGACGATCTCATCGATGTTACAGACAACCGGGGGTGCGCACGAAATAGCTGTAATCTACAGGTTTGGGAAACTCATTTCGGAGCTGAGGGGAATAGGGCAGGTCCCCTGCCCCCAGTTCTGAAACCACTTGAGGGGATTAGCGCCGTGCCCGGCAATAATGACATGGTGCAGCAACGAAAAGGCCGGCAGTTTATTAAATTCTGTTTTCACCTGCATTCAGGATTTCAGCAATTTCAGGATTGGGCAACGGCCATATTGACAGCGCCTTACCAACTGCTTAATCCTGCACCGGTAATATAAGCGGTTTCAAGGCTGAGCAGCAATCAGGCTGATAGTTTTTCAACTGCCAGCCTTATCCGCTCAATTGTTTCTTCGCGACCCAGCAGCTCCATGATAGTGAACAGGTCCGGTCCCTTGCCTTCTCCCACCAGAGCAAGCCTAACAGGTATCATTACATTGCCAAACCCTATCCCCTCCCCTTCAAGGTAACCTTTAACTGTTTGGGAGATATTTTCGGCAACGAATAGTTCAATATCCTCCAGGAGCCCGGCTATCTTTTCCAGCAGCATGGGTGTCTCTTCCTTCCATTTCTTCCTTACCAGTTTTTCATCATACACCTCAGGCCTCTCAAAGAAAAAAGAGGCCTGATCCCAAATCTCATGCACAAAGTTTGCCCTTTCACGCACCAGCAAGCATATCTGCCCTGCATAACCGGGGTCTGCTGAGTGTCCCTTTTCCTGAAGTATCTTCATGAACTCTCCGGCCACCCTGCCGGGACCGGCATTCTGCAGATACTGGTGATTGAACCATTTTGCCTTTTCAGGGTCAAAACGTGCACCTGCCTTATGCACCTTCTCCAGTGAAAACTGGCTAATCATCTCCCCCATGCTGAATATCTCCTGATCGGTACCGGGATTCCAGCCAAGCAATGCCAGCAGGTTGACAAATGCCTCAGGAAAGTATCCGGCCTCCCTGTATCCTTCTGAAACTTCTCCGGTTCCAGGATCTTTCCACTGCAGGGGAAAAACGGGGAACCCGAGCTTATCGCCGTCCCTTTTGCTCAGCTTACCCTGTCCCCCGGGCTTAAGGAGCAACGGCAGGTGGGCAAAGGAGGGCATGGTGTCTTTCCACCCGAAAGCCTCGTAAAGAAGCACGTGGAGAGGCAGCGAAGGCAGCCACTCCTCTCCCCTGATAACATGGGTTATCTCCATCAGGTGGTCATCGGCAACGTTCGCCAGGTGGTAGGTAGGCATGCCGTCAGCCTTGAACAGCACCTTGTCGTCGAGCGTTGATGTGCTGACACGCACTTCGCCCCTTACTATGTCATTAATAACCACCTCCCTGTCATCCGGCATTTTGAAACGTATTACATAAGGCACCCCTTTATTCCTGAGTTCTTCAACCTTTCCGGGTGAAAGTGCAAGAGAGTTTTTAAGTGTGTACCTGACTGTATGATCGTACTGGAACACCTCTCCTGCCTTTTCCTTCTGCTGCCTGAGGTCATCCAGCTCCCCGGGAGTGTCAAAAGCCAGGTAAGCGTGACCGCTCTCCACAAGCTGCTCTGCATACTTCCCGTATATTTCCTGTCGCTCACTCTGCCGGTAAGGGGCATGAGTTCCTCCAACCCCGACACCCTCGTCAACATCAATGCCGCACCACTTAAGAGATTCTATAATATATTCCTCAGCCCCCTCAACATATCGCTGTTGGTCAGTATCCTCAATTCTCAGAATAAATGTGCCATTATGCCGGCGGACAAACAGATAGTTGAAAAGTGCGGTTCTTACCCCGCCAATATGCAGCGGTCCGGTCGGACTTGGTGCAAACCGGACCCTTACCTTCCGGGATATATCAGTTTGTGACGGTTTGTAATCAGACATAAGTTTCCCTTTTTTGATTATAAACCTCAAAAATACAAAATTTACGTCAGGCTCCCTCCTGGTGTTTATCCTGGTGCAAAGACGGCCTGTTCAGGGGGCGGGAGTTCAGATCAGACCTTTTTCCTGCTTCTCCTTAATTGCCTTCAGCATATCCCTGGTCATTGCATCCAGGTCATAATCCGGCTGCCAGTCCCATTCCTCGCGTGCAGCTGAGTCGTCAACGGAGTTCGGCCATGAGTCTGCAATTTCCTGACGGCTGTCCGGCTCATAGCTTATTTCAAACCCCGGCATGTACTTTTTGACTGAGGCGGCAAGTTCACCAGCGCTAAAGCTCATTGCTCCAACGTTGTAGTCGCAATGGTGCTTCAGCTTGCTGAAGTCTGCCTGCATAAGGTCGATAGTGGCCTTAAGGCAGTCGGGCATGTACATCATGGGAAGCCTTGTATCCTCGTTCACGAAACATGTATACCTGTTGTTCCTGACAGCTTCATAATAAATAGCAACAGCATAATCGGTAGTCCCGCCACCCGGCAGTGTTTCATGGCTTATTATCCCCGGGTATCTCAACCCCCTAACATCCATTCCGTAACGCCTCACATAATAATCTCCAAGGAGTTCACCGGCTACCTTGGTTACACCGTAAATGGTTGTCGGTTTCAGTATGGTTTCCTGGGGTGTGTTGTCGATAGGTGTCGAAGGGCCAAAAACCGCAATTGAGCTGGGTACCAGCACCTGCTTCATTTTGAACTCCCTGGCCACCTCCAGTACATTAATAAGGCCATTCATATTTACATTCCACGCCAGCATCGGATTCTTCTCGCCAGTGGCGGAAAGAATGGCGGCCATATTGATAATTGTGTCGATACTGTATTTTTTCACCACCCCAACGACCCCGTCAGGGTCAACTGCATCGACAACCTCACATGGCCCGCTTTCGGTAAGCTTTTCAGAGGGTTTGGTGTTTCGTATTCCGGCAACTACATTTGAGCCGCCGTACATTTCGCGCAGCAACAGGGTTAATTCCGAACCAATTTGTCCGGCCGATCCGATAACAAGGATTTTACTCATTTGGTTGCAATTTTAATTTCCAAACTACTAAAATTATTTATTAATATATCAAAACTAATTAATTTTGGTTTGCAGAAGGCAAAGAAATGTCATGTTTTGGCTCCTCATAACTGCCGCTCTGCAAATAAAAATAAAATCAGCATCATTGCATGTGACTTATACCATTGGGTTCATCTGTTTTTCAACATAAACAAGGCTGATATAAAATGATATCCAAATGAATTATCTTTGTTTGACACATCCAGGTCAAAAGCAATAATCATAAACTCATAAAACAAATCAAAATGTACGGAAAAATAAAGGAACATCTTCAGAATGAGCTAAAAAGTATAGAGTCTGCCGGACTGTTCAAAAAGGAAAGGATTATCGAATCAGCGCAGGATGCTGAGATAACAGTAGAAGGCGGTAAAAAAGTCCTTAATTTCTGCGCCAATAATTACCTCGGGCTCTCCAACCACCCCGAGCTTATCAGGGCAGCGAAAGAAGGAATGGATACAAGGGGCTTCGGTATGTCGTCGGTGCGATTTATATGCGGGACGCAGGATCTGCATAAAACTCTTGAAAAGAAGATTGCCGAATTCTTCGGAACCGAAGATACGATACTTTACGCCGCCTGTTTTGATGCAAACGGCGGTGTTTTTGAACCACTGCTCACTCATGAGGACGCAATTATTTCAGACTCCCTTAACCACGCTTCAATTATCGACGGGGTAAGGTTGTGCAAGGCACAACGCTACCGCTACAACAACGCCGATATGGCAGACCTCGAGGAAAAACTGAAAGAAGCCCGGTCGCAGCGTTTCCGTATCATAGTAACCGACGGGGTATTCTCGATGGACGGGAACGTGGCTCCGATGAATAAGATCGTGGAGCTTGCTGAAAAATACGATGCACTTGTAATGGTTGATGAATGCCACTCTGCCGGGGTTGTGGGAGAAACGGGCAGAGGTGTGACAGAGTTATTTGATATACGGGGAGAGGTTGATATAATTACCGGAACTCTTGGCAAAGCATTCGGCGGAGCAATAGGCGGTTTTACAACCGGGCGCAAGGAGATAATTGAGATTCTGAGGCAGAGGTCAAGGCCTTACCTGTTTTCGAACTCACTGCCTCCTTCTGTAGTGAATGCGGGAATAAAGATGTTTGATATGATGGCAGAGACACATGAGCTTCAGGATAAGCTGCACAAGAATACCGGGTACTTCATGGACAAGATGAAAGCAGCAGGTTTTGACATCAAGCCGACACAGTCGGCCATTATAGCCGTTATGCTGTATGATGCAAAGCTGTCACAGGAATTTGCTGCAAAACTTCTTGATGAGGGTATATATGTGATCGGGTTCTATTACCCTGTGGTGCCGAAGGAGCAGGCCAGGATCAGGGTCCAGGTATCGGCAGCACACGAAACAGAGCACCTTGACAAATGCGTTGATGCCTTTTCCAGGATCGGACGCGAGCTCGGCGTAATCAGGTAATCCCTGCCAGTGCCTGGCCCTGGACGTTACAGGGCAGGCCCGCTAAATAAACAAATCCCGGCTCGTAATTGAGCCGGGATCTATTTTTTGCCCGGGCATTAACCCCGATTCGGAAGCTGCGGGGCGAAAACCCGCGCTTCCTATCCGCATTTTGAGTTGCCGCAATCCTTGCAGGTAAGGCAGCCTTCCTGGAACATAAGGTTTTCAGAGTTACAGTTTGGGCAGGTGCTGCCTTTTTTAGGCTTTGTACCGTCAGGTATGTACTTGCGCAAAGTACGCTCGACACCATTTTTCCAGGTATTTATGTTCTCGCTGTCCAGGCGGAGTGACGAAACCAGGTTCACCACATCGGGTATCGGCATTCCGTGCCTGAGAACTCCCGAAATCAATCTTGCATAATTCCAGAACTCCGCATCGAATGTTCTTGACAAACCCTCAAATGTGGTCCCGTAACCGTACCGGTCGACATACCTGAAATCATATCTTTTGGTACCGTCTGGCTGACGGCACTTAATTATATAACCTTTATTGACCGTTTTGGGTACCGGCAGAACATCACCATCCTCCTTTCCGGTAAATATCTCGTAAGGCCGGCCGTCGAGCTTGCCCACGAAGGCGATCCATTTTTCGTCATTGTTCATGAACCTGACTACATCGGCTTCAAGCACCTCGGGCCTTTTTTTGGGTGTGTGTGTTGTCTCCTTTTCCTTTTTGCCCGATATCAGTACTCCTGAACGTGAACCGTCGCGGTATACGGTGGCTCCCTTGCATCCACTCTCCCAGGCAGTTATGTAAAGCTTGCCGACAAGGTCTTCCTTCACATCGGCCGGCAGGTTGATGGTAACACTAATCGAATGATCAACCCATTTCTGAATAGCGCCCTGCATGCGGACCTTACTGAGCCAATCCACATCGTTTGAAGTTGCCTTGTAATAGGGGGACTTTTCTATAACCGCCCTGATCTCATCATCATCATACTGCTTTACCTTATCAACATCGTAGCCGTTAACCTCAAGCCAGGTAACGAACTTGTGGTGGAACACATTATACTCTTCCCAGGAATCACCCACCTCATCGACAAAAGTTACCGTAACATTTTTATCATTGGGGTTTACTTTCCTGCGTCGCTTGTATACAGGCATGAAGACGGGCTCGATCCCGGAGGTTGTTTGCGTCATCAGGCTGGTGGTTCCGGTAGGGGCGATTGTAAGCAGGGCTATGTTCCTTCTGCCGTAACGTACCATATCACGGTAAAGCTGATCGTCCTCTGCCTTTAAACGGTTTATGAACGGGTTGTTCTTTTCCCTCTGGGAATCGTAAATGCTGAAAGCCCCCCTTTCCCTGGCCATACTTACTGAGGAGCGGTAAGCTTCCAGTGCAACTGTTTTGTGTATTTCCGTTGAGAAGTCGGTGGCATTCTCCGTACCGTATGTAAGTCCCAGTGCAGCAAGCATATCGCCCTCGGCTGTTATGCCCACTCCCGTGCGCCTGCCTTCCCCGGCTTTGACCCTTATGTTTTCCCAAAGCTTTCGCTCTACCCGTTTTATTTCTTCATCCTCAGGGTCGTTTGCAATCTTGTCAAGTATCTTATCGATCTTTTCCAGCTCAAGATCAATAATATCATCCATGATGCGCTGGGCGTATCCTATATGATCCCTGAACTTGTCAAAATCGAACTTTGCATTTTTGGTGAAGGGTTCATCCACATAGCTGTACAGGTTCACGGCAAGCAGCCGGCAGCTGTCGTACGGGCAAAGAGGTATCTCACCGCAGGGATTGGTCGACACCGTCCTGTATCCTAAATCTGAATATGAATCGGGCACCGACTCGCGCGTTACAGTATCCCAGAAGAGTATCCCCGGCTCGGCCGATTTCCATGCGTTGTGTACTATCTTCTTCCATAGTTTACCGGCATCTATCTCCCTTCTGAACACGGGGTTGTCAGAATTAACCGGGAACTGTTGTACATAAGGCTTTTTCTCAATTACAGCCCTCATGAACTGGTCGTCTATCTTGACCGATACATTGGCGCCGGTTACCTTTCCGGCCTGCAGCTTGGCATCGATAAATTTCTCAGCATCCGGATGTTTTATCGATATTGTAAGCATCAGGGCGCCCCTGCGTCCATCCTGGGCGACCTCCCTGGTTGAATTTGAATACCTCTCCATAAAAGGGACCACTCCTGTTGATGTAAGAGCTGAATTGAGCACCGGGCTGCCGGAAGGCCTTACGTGCGAAAGATCATGGCCCACGCCGCCCCTTCTTTTCATCAGCTGCACCTGCTCCTGGTCGACCTTCATTATCCCCCCGTATGAATCTGCCCCGGAGTCGCTCCCTATCACAAAGCAATTGGAAAGAGAAGCTATCTGGAAATCATTGCCGATGCCGGTCATAGGCCCTCCCTGCGGAACTATGTATTTGAAATCCTTCATCAGCAGGTATATATCATCCTCAGTCATGGGATTCGGGTATTTCTTCTCAACCCTTGCTATCTCCCCGGCAAGCCGGCGATGCATATCATCAGGTGTAAGTTCATAAAGATTCCCCTGGGAGTCCTTGAGAGAATATTTGTTTACCCATACACGGGCTGCAAGTTCATCACCCCTGAAGTACTCAAGTGAGCGCCTGAACGCCTCTTCATAGGTGTAGCCTCCGGGGTTAACCGTCTCCTGTTCACTTTCCTGTACCGGCAGGGCGCCGGTTTTTTTCTGAACTGATATATCTTTGGCCTGCATATATTGAGGGATTATTGATTTGTATATATATTAGTAACGAAAAAGAAGCCAGTTTATACTGGCATGGGGTATCAAAATTAAATATTGACACCTGTTTTATTGCCAAATATCCTCCCTATTTTATTAACAAACAGGCACGGGTTATTAACTTACCTCACCCGACCCTGATATTCAATTTGATCGGCTGAGGCCGGACCATCTTTGCACCGGCCCGGACATATTTTTATAAAAGCTTCCGGATATTTGACAAAACGACCATGGAGGGTGACAAAACTATTATGCTACCCGGAACCATCCGGGGTAAGGCTTGTTGCAGAGCTTCCCGGTTAACAGACAGGGTGCGAACGGGGATATAAACAGCACCGGTAATCTGCCATTCTCAGTTATTGATTATTACAGACACCCTTGCCTTAAGTTAATGTCCGACTGATAAATTCCCATGTAACAGACTTACAGTGTCAGGTTATTTGCCATGCAAAGCTTATTAAAAGAGCCGGCCCTTTTGGGAGCCGGCTCTGATGAATAGCAGCGGGTCTGTTTTAACCCGTGATTATATATCAATTGAATGAAAGCCTGAGCCCGATCTGTGCCGACCAGGTCTGGCTTAAGGCGTAGATTGGCCTGTAGGTTGTGGAAGGGAATTCATCCGTACCCGGGATGGTGTTGATAGTAAACATACCGTTACCGTTGGCATCGACTCCCTGGAAGTTCATCAGGTTATTCTGCACGTCGGTCTGTCCCACTCCCCATTCGGAGTTGATAAGGTTACCAAAATTCAGCACGTCCAGATATGCCTGGATCTTGTAGCTGTTAGCACCTGCCTGCACCATGAAATCCTGGGCTATGCGCAGGTCAAAACGGTGCTGCCAGGGGAATTTGGCCCCGTTGCGCTCTACTACCCTGCCCCTGTTTTGGCTGAGGTAAGGATCCTGGCTTATAAAGGCATCGAGAATGGCCCACTGCTGAGCTGCAGTCTGGGTAACCACACCACCCTCAACCCTGTCTACCAGGTAAGAATCCTGCTGCGAACCGGGTACGTACATCAGGCGTGCTGCACCGTCGTTGAACCTGCCCGAATAGGTGTAGCTGTAACGGCCCCTCTCCCCGCCGTCATAAATGACCGACACATTAGTGTTGAGACGGTTGCCAAGAGCCCTTGTATTAACTGAAAGATTGGCTACAACCCTGTTGGGCTGGTCAAACCTGGAGAAACCAACCTCAGGGTTGTTCCTGTCATCCACTACCACATTTGGCCATAGAGACTGTGCCTGTGATCCTCCTATCAGTCCGTAATCCTTTGAAACACTCCTTGTGTAAGCCACGCGTGCATTGCCGTACTCGCCGAAACTGCGTGAAAGTTCACCGGTTATCGATGCATAGTAACCTTCATTGATATTGGTAAGCAATATTACATCGGTAAATGCTGAGTTGTCATAATATGCATTTGAACTTTCCCAGAAGGGATAGGGATGAGGATTGCTCATCCTGCGGGTAGGCTGGGTTGAGTTAATGTTAACCGCAAGCGGACTGTTTATATCAAGCGAGTATATACCCTCGACAGTTGCTACCATGTCGTAGGGCAAGGCAATATCGGCTGCAAGGTTTGAGCGCCATACCTGGGGCAGCTTGAAGTTCTCGTCGGTTATCGCAAGGTTCCGGGAGACCTGGGCCTCAAGTGTGGCGGGTTCGGGACGGTAATATGTCACGTCGGGCTGGAAACCCTGCCATTGAGGATTGCCATCCACTCCCCACTGATCGGCTGTAAGGCCAAATCCTCCGCGTGTTACACCGTTGTTGTTTACCTGGTTGGATATCCACACGAAAGGGATACGGCCGCTGAACATGCCCGAACCGCCGCGCACCTGCAGGCTCCTGTCGCCAAACACGTCGTAGTTGAACCCGAAACGGGGCGACCACAGCGGAAGTGCCGGTGGCAAAACGCTCACGTCGGGAGTGATCCTGTCGCCCGTACGCGGATTGGTGAACGACAGGTTCATGGCATCCAGATTGGGATTGCCTGGCAGGTCGACCGGATAATAGGGAAGGTCGACCCTGAGGCCGAATGTCAGGTTAAGCCTGTCGTTGACCTCAAACCTGTCCTGTGCATATATGCCGAACTGTCCGAATGCGGTCTCGTCGAGCGGAATGTCATCCGGCCCTTCAAATGAATATCCCTGCAGGAAAAGATCGGGTCTTACGTTTGGGTCTCTATTAATTACCGCGGCAACGAAGCTGTCGTACGAGTTAAACCTGTAGACGCTGTTTAACACGGGGTTAAATGCATTCGCAAAAGTCATGTACTCAAAATTCACTCCGAAGGTGAAATTGTGCCTTCCGGCATAATATGAAAAGTTATTGGTAACATTGAATATGTTGTTGGTAACCTGGTTGCCGACAGAAAAAAGCTCGTTGCCCATGGTCATGTAATATAGCGGAGTGTCGCCGTCAAATTCCAGGATCTCAATAAACGGGAAGACCTCTCCCCCGGGTATGCTCCTTATCGGGTCTTCGACATTATTGAAACCTATGCGGAAGTTGTTCGCCATATTGGCGCTGATTATAGTGTTGAGCTCACCTACGACCGAGGTTACATTATTATCGATAGAGTAGTGGCTGTTACGGAAATTCATCGCCTCAATGCCAAACCTGTTGGTGTTAAAATACCTGAGTGCGGAGGGATGATAGCGAAGGCTGTTGCCGTTAACGCTGACATCCCTGAATGATTCATACCGGTTGAACCTTACCATCAGGTTGTTGTTCCTGTTTATATTGAAGTCAATACGGGCATTAAGGCGAAGACCCTCGTTGCCGAAATCATATCCCTCATAAGGGCCGGTATTGTAGTCATAAAGGTTTCTCATCTGCTCTTGCACAAAATCCAGTTCGCTGGCAGGCACCCTCGACACGGTAAGTCCGTCAGGCTCCAGTCCGGGGCGCGCCGCCAACTTCTGAAGGCCGGGGTTTGAAGCCGTTTCCTGCTCAACGCTTACAAAGAAGAAAAGCCTGTCCCTTATGATCGGGCCGCTTACCGATGTACCCAGGATGCGGGTAAAGGCTTCTGCAGCGGTTAGCTCAATGTCGCCAATTGCTGTCCCGAGATAGCTTTCGTCATTGTAATAGGTATAAACAGCACCCCTGTACTGGTTGCCACCCCTGCGTGTAATAGCATTGACATTGGCTCCGGAGAAGCCGCCCTGCCGCACATCATAGGGAGCGAGGTTAACCTGCACTTCTTCAATGGCTTCCAGGCTAAGAGGGTTGGAGCCAGCAAACTGGGCCGCACCAAGCCCGAAATTGTTATTATATATTATACCATCTATGGTATAGTTGTTGAACCGGTTATCACGTCCGGCAAAGCTTGTTCCGCTGCTCTGCGGGGTGAGCCGTGTAAGGTCGTTTATGCTCCTTGAGATCGTTGGCACCGACCCTATCGATTCGGCATCAATATTTGTTGCAGTTCCTGAACGGCCGGAATTGAATACCCTGTCGGTTATTCCCGTTACCACAATCTCCTCAAGGGCTATGTGGTCTTCGTACAGCGTTAGCGAGAAGTTCCGGTCTTCACCCAGGCTCAGGCGGATACCAGTTACCTCCTCCGTCCTGTACCCGATAAAGCTTACAGTAAGGGTATAAGGCCCGCCGGTCTGCACGTTGGGCAGGTTGAAGCCACCGTCAAGCCTGGTGGTTGTTCCGTAGGTGGTCCCGGTAGGGTTGTGAACCGCCATGACTGTGGCTCCCGGAAGAGGTTGCCCCTCGTTATCCAGAACACGGCCGTTCATCGCGGCCGTAGTCACCCCCTGCGAAAAGGAGGCTGTTGCAATACCGGCAAAGGCAAGCATTACGGCCAGTTTTTTTAAAATTTTCATAGTTAAGATTTAAGGGTTAAATGATTAAAAAAAAATAATAGTGGCTCATTAATTCTGAAACAGGTCACAAAAATAGCTTCCGGTAAAAATAC
>SLRB01000141.1 GCA_007131165.1 Bacteroidales bacterium
ATCATAATATAAAAACCAATAGGCTCTTCCTTATGGTATGCAAACCAGATAAGTCTTTCATCCATTATTGGCTTGAAACTTTTCAGAAGCGCCCTCGCATGCGCATTTGATATCTCTTTAACCCCTGAATGTTTGACCCACGCCTGATTATAAATTTCACAAAAATCACCGGCAGCCTTCTCCATGTTTTTTCTGTCGATATTCCTGAAAGAATAATCCGGGTTGCGGTATACCCTCTCCGCCTTTTCCATTATTACCGGGTCCACACCTTCAATACTGATCCCCCGTTGAAACGTATACTGGTTGAAGTAATCTTTAAAACCGTATTCCTCAAACAAACCCTTATAGTAACCAAAATTCCATGGCATACAATAATTAGGTTCAAAAAAACCATCAACCAGCAATCCCCACCACCGGTCCCTGTCCCCGAAATTCACCGGTCCATCCATTGCCTCCATCCCCTTACTTTCAAGCCACTCTTTACATGCATCAAACAGCATAAATGCGGCTTCTTTATCGTCTATGCACTCAAAGAAGCCCATCGATCCGGTAGGCTGTTCATTATTCTTTGCAATTTTCCTGTCATAAAACGCAGCCACCCTGCCGACAACCTCTCCATTTCCCCTGATCAGCAACCAGCGAATGCATTCACCATTCCGGAATGATTTGTTTGTTTTCGGGTCAAAAACCTTCTCAACGTCCTCATCAAGGGGACGTATCCAGTTCTTTTCGTTTTTATATAACCTTACGGGGAATAAGAGAAAATCCTTCTTACTTTTTTTGTCATTTACTTCAACAAGAGTGTATGACATCTCAACAGCTTTTTGTTTGTTATAAATTTAATCCTTCCTTACGGGCTCATTCCATTGCAGGATTATCCTTGCAATATTTGTCGCATGTGAAGAGATATTACGCAGCATGGCCATCAGTTCGAGATGAGTTCCGGAACTCATTACTGATTCAGGCACTTCCTCTTCAAGACGCTGATAATGCTGCTTTTCAAACTCAAATGAAATTGTCCGGTACTCCTTATATTTCATTTTCATCTCAAGAGCTTTCTCCATGTTTACTTCACTGAAAACCTCAATAGCCTTTTTTATCAGCTTACATGTTTTCTCGTGATAATGCTCCAACTCCTTTCGTCCCTCCTTACTAAAGTCATGTTTCGAATAAATCCATTGACCAGCCTTACGAACCAAAGATGCAGATACCACATCGGCAATCAGCTCGAACTCCTTCACTGTATAGAGGACCTGAAATGACTCATTTACCCTTTCCTCTCTAACACCATCCCGCGAAATTTTTAACAAGTAAGAATTAATCTGGTCCCGCAAAAAATCGACCTTTCTCTCCTGCCTCTCAATCTCTTTAAGTACCGATGGATCTTTATTAATAAACAGAGGCAATGCTGAGTTTACCATTACATAAACTACTTCTGCCATCCTGATCGTCTCTTTTTTGGCAAGGTTCAGAGCCATTACCGGAGCCTTCAGCATGTTGTCATCCAGATATTTAACTTTGAATTCATGATCGCTTACAGGCGTAGGAGTGGGCACCATCCAGTCAACAATTCTTGCAAGAAACCCAATAAAAGGAAGTACTAATAGTGCAGCGAATACATTATATACAGTGTGAGCATTAGCTATCTGCCTTGGTATTACTTCGGCCATGCTGGCTATCTCTGTATTTTGTGCCCCTGCACCGGGAGAAATATACTCGATTACCGATGCAAACGGCTTTATCCATAAAATAAAGAGCAATACCCCGAAGATCTTGAACAAAGTAATTGCAATAGCCACCTTTCTTGCCTCACTTCCTGATTTGATACTTGCCAGTAAAGCAGTCACCGCTGTTCCGATATTGGCGCCAAAAAGAAGGGGGATGGAAGCCTCTAGACTTATAAGCCCCTGTGTTCCCAATACAATCATTATTCCGACAAAAGCAGAGCTGCTTTGAATAAGTGCAGTAAAAACAGTTCCTACCAGAATTCCGAGCAGGGGGTTTTCCATTTTTAGCAGCAATTGAATAAAAGGTTCATAGCTTCGCAACGGGTACATTGAATCGGACATAATGTACATGCCGAAGAAAAGAATCCCGAACCCCATGATTGCATCTCCTGTGTTCCTGTAACTTTGCCGGCTGGAGAATGAATGCAGGACAAACCCCAGAGCTATAAACAGTAGAGAAAAATCCGTAAGTCTGAAAGCAATGAGTTGAGCAGTTACTGTTGTTCCGATTGCTGCACCCAAAATCACACCAAGGGTCTGTCTGAACCTCATAAGCTCAGCATTAACAAAGCTCACCAGCATAACATTAGTAGCGCTGCTGCTCTGGATAACCATTGTAACAAAGGCCCCCAGGCCAAGAGCCTTAAACCTGTTATTTGTAATGTTTCCCAGGATCGTTCTCATCTTATCCCCGGCCGTTCGCAGCAGTCCCTTGCTCATCACCTCCATGCCCAAAAGAAAAAGCGCAAGTCCGCCAACCAGTCCCAGTACCAAAAACAGCAGCCAGTCCGAATCCCTTGCAAAAATTGTATAGAACTGGATGTTTTCATCTCCGGCTGAACGTATACGAGCAATAACCTGATATTCCCCCCCTGCTGTACCAAGTCTGAAATTAACAGTTGCAATCCCGGAAGTATCAGTCGTAACAAGCCTGCTATCAATAACATAGTCTCCTCCACCCGAAGGATAATTAACAACCTCAAATATTACGGGGATACCAATAACAGGCTCCGATCTTTCATTTATAACCTTAGCCCTGAGGGGACTGACCGGATCACCTGACTGACCATGCTGCCTGTCACCTGAAAACCCGTACTCCTTATCGCTGACAGGTTTCAGAAGATAATACGGTTGCAAGCCGGCTGTTTGCCCCCACGAAAAGGTGCCGGCAAGAACAAACAAAAGAAAAAATGCTGCCCGCTTTAAATACACCAGTTGGAATTTAATTTAAAGCTAAAATAAGGCATAAAATGCTGCCGGCAATGGTTTAGAACAAAAATTATTCTAAAAGTAAGCCACTGATCACCAGTCCGGGTCCGGGTGCCCTCCCGGAATTGTGGCGAAGGGTTTAAATCCCGATCAACTTAAATGCTTCCTTTATTCTTTCGACCTCATCAAGTTTCTCCCATGCAAACAATTCCACCTTCTTAAAGAAATGTTGCTTACCCTTTATCACTTTTGAATAAGTCTCATCGTCCTGATAATATACCTCAACCTCTGCCGAATGCGGAGTCCGGCCGAAATGCCCATAAGAAGCTGTTTTTTCGAATATCGGATTCTTCAGTCCGTATCTCCTGATAATTGCCCAGGGCCGGAGGTCAAATAGACCTGTAACAATTGCCGCAATCTCATGGTCGCTGATATCAGTTTTGGATGTACCGTATGTATTAACATATAGTCCAACCGGATTGGCAACGCCAATGGCATATGCAACCTGCACAAGTATCTCATCGGCAACCCCAGCTGCAACAAGGTTCTTGGCTATATGTCTCGCTGCATAAGCTGCAGAGCGGTCAACCTTTGATGCATCCTTGCCGGAAAAAGCTCCGCCTCCGTGAGCCCCCCTGCCTCCATAGGTATCAACAATAATTTTTCTTCCGGTAAGACCCGTGTCACCATGAGGCCCACCAATGACAAACTTTCCTGTAGGATTAACCAGCAGCCTATATCCATTATCGAACAAATTGCGTATATGTCCGGGAAGGCTTTTTGATTCCCTCACCCTCGGGATAAGTATCCTTCTTATATCCTCCGCAATAATTTTTTGCATTTCAGCATCGGTATCCCCTACCGGATCATGCTGTGTTGATATCACCAAAGTATCAATCCTTCCGGCTACATTATTCTCATCATATTCAACTGTTACCTGGGCCTTTGAATCAGGTCTGAGGTAGGTCATCTCCTTGCCCTCATGCCTGATGGCAGCCAGTTCTTTAAGCAAAACATGGGAAAGCTGAACCGGCAGGGGCATATAATTCTCCATCTCCTTAACAGCATAACCGAACATCATTCCCTGATCACCTGCACCCTGATTTTCACA
>SLRB01000017.1 GCA_007131165.1 Bacteroidales bacterium
AACCTTCCCGCGGTGAGTGAAGATAAACTGCTTGAATTCCTTGCCTACTACTACAACAGGGCCGCTGAATGGGGCAAGGAGGTGGTGAACACTTATAAGGACGGACTGAATCATGAGGTCGGGGTACTGGACTACGAGCGGGGCGGACCTGTTGAGCTGACTGATTATTACTGGCTTACCGATGATGCCATAAGCCGGTCGAGCTGGTGCTACACCGAAGGGATCAGGTATTATTCGCCGAAGCAGGTGCTGCACAGCTTCTTTGACAGGATAAGCAAGAACGGAAACCTCCTGCTTAACATCTCCCCGATGGCAGACGGGACCATACCGCAGGAACAGCGGGATCTTCTGCTGACGATGGGGGACTGGCTCGGGAAATACGGCGAGGCGGTTTATGAAACGCGGGCGTGGGTTAAGTACGGCGAAGGGCCTACACAGATGGGCGCCGGCCACTGGCACATGGATGGCGTTGGGGGCCAAGCGCCAACGGCTGGGACCCCTGAGGATATCCGTTTTACACGGAGCAGGGACAACACGGTTCTGTATGCCATAGTGCTGGGCTGGCCCGGTGATAATGAGGTTGTTCCCATTACCTCCCTTTCGGGGGAAGTGTTCGCCGCTGAAGAGCTGGACGACGTATCGCTGCTCGGACCTGAAGCGGGCATCTATATCCCGCTCGAGTACCACCAGGATGACCAGGCCCTGCACATCAGGCTGCCTGAAAAACCTGCCGAAGAGCTTGCCTACGTTATCAGGCTGGCCTTTTCGGGCAGGGTGCCTGAGTAGTTCATTTTCCAGGAACCTCAGCATTTCCTGTCGGTGTTTCAATGCAAACGCCCTGAAAGACCGGGCCTGGACTTGCTGCAACTGCAAATCATAACATGACAGGGATGTGCTCGCTGCAAGAAACATTTTAAAATACTGATTTCAAAAGCAGTATAGAATAAGGCAGGGACTGACCGAATCCTAGCCTTGTGATAAGGCTGCGCCTTCGTCGATCATGGTAAGTATCTTTAAGTATGTAACAAACTTAACTTTTATCAATAAAAAAAATTATTTATCTTGCATTAAAGTGGTACACTTTTCAACTGAAATACTGATATATTTTTCAAGTGAAATCTACAACAAATAGAGGAGATGGTTCACTTACTCCGGAAAAGATAATTAATAAGCTTGTCATGGGGCAGGCACTTTCGTGGAAGACAACGAACCCGGTGATGAGTTATTTTGATATTAAGACCGGTCTGGGTTACTTCCAGGAAAGGGCAGTCACTTTTCATGGCCAGTAAAATAATGGGATGAACCGTCTACGACAATAATTTCTATATTTTGAGCAGAGAACTTTGATATTAATTTGTCTGGCCGAACTCACAAGTAAAACTTGCTCGTTTTAAAAAATACAATGAATGCCACATCTGATAATTATTGATTATAAAAAAATGTATTGCATGTGAGATCGACGAAGTCAAAATATTGTTAATGTAAGATCCATAAGTCCAATGGTTTAATTTAAATTTTTACTTATGCAGGATTTTTTTGATTTAGGACAGGACTTCTTTTTCTCTTTTGAAGAGCCAGAAGTTGTTTTGAAAAAGTTATTTCTTCAGCGTGGCTTTGTACGTATAGCGGATCAGGAGCGAAAATTAAAAGATCCAAAGTACAAAAAAGGCTGGGAGGTTCGCCTGATGGCAAGAACTGAGAGCGAACTGAAGCAAATTCAGCTTTGGCTCATTGAAGTTGGGTTTAAACCCGGTAAGCCTTTTCGCCAAAGTAGCCGCCTGATCCAGCCCATCTATGGCAAGGATGCATTTGAGTGGTTTAAACCTGAGGACTGATCATTGTGGAGAAACCAGTTAAATTTACTGTTGAGAAAGACGCTGTTACTGTCACCCTGGTCGTTCCTGGTTAGCCTCTTACCGGGCGATCTCCAAAGGCATGTTTCACAGGCTGACGGACAAATTATTGACATTCACTGACAGACAAGCCTTTCGGGAATGACATGGTGTGCATGGGACAGAAAGTATTGGGATATGGTTGCTCTTTGGTAAAAAAGGGAGACCTGTCATACTCTCTGCCGGCAAGGCATTGGAGGAGGCACTTTGTCACGGATGGATTGACGGACAAATTCAATCCCTGGATGAGCTTCCGTTTTCTTGTACCGGACAAAGTTTAAGGAATTTTATATGTTTATTACCGGAAAAATGGTAAGATGTTGTTATAAGTACTGAAATTTTTTTCTATCATTGCACAAAAGTGGGCCTGTTGATAACGCCTTGAAAATGAAACCTTGGCGCATCTTTAAGGAGCAAAATCCACTTTTTCCCTGGATTGTTCAGGTAAGAGATATCAAACCGGTACAGGGTAATTGAGCGGAGTAAGAACAATAACCCTGACAGCTCTCTGAATTTGAAAAGTCAGAAAGACCTGCCTGAAGGTATAGGCTGGGAACTATAATGCTGAGTCAACTGGAATGAATGACTTAGAAAGGATTATACATAGATATGGTTAAATATTAATTAGCGGGTTGATTTTTTTTATAATGGTTAACGACAAAAATGCATTCCTCTTATACTTGTTGACATGTGCCATATTAGGTTTGCTTTTCATCAGGAGCATACCAGCTTATGGAAATGAAAACACCACTTATCAGAAAGAGCGAATTATTGTTGGGGGCGATTTTGACTATAAACCGTTTAGTTATCTTGATGAAGATGGTGAGGCAAAAGGATTTGATGTTGACATCTTAAAACATATAGCTCAGAAATATAATCTGGAGCTGGAATTCAGATTAACTGATTGGGATAAGGCATTAGAAAGTTTACATAAAGGTGAAGTTGATATGTTGATTTCGGTTCTGTACACCGAGCAGAGGGATGCAATTTATGATTTCACCATTCCTTATAATGAGGATTATTATGAGATATTTATCCGCAAAGATGCCGAGGTAAGAGTGATATCAGACCTTTTGCAAAAACAAATTATTGCATTAGAAGGAGATGCTTCGGTATCAATGTTTTTAAAACCTCTGGGTTTTATTGATAACACCATCCTGGTTAACTCTTTGCCGGAGGCAATCCGCCTTCTTTCCCAAGGGGAAGGTGATGCAGTTCTCGCACCTTATTCAATAGGAATGCAGGCTATTAGGGATTTGCGAATTAGAAATGTTAAGGTTGTGGGGCCTTCAATTATGCCCATTTTATACCGTTTTGCAGTAAAAAAGGGAGATTCGCAGCTTCTTTCTTTACTAAACGATGGAATTGATCATGTAAAGGTTTCGGGTAAAAAGGAAGAGCTTCTTAAAAACTGGGATTTACATAGACGAGATGAAGTATCTCTCAGGAAAGTTATACGATACATGGGGATTGGGTTAATCCCTTTAATCCTTACAATTGCTCTTTTAATTTTATGGACAAAAACACTGAGGAGAAGTGTAGCAGATCAAACCCGAATCCTCCGGGAAAAAACTGCAAAGCTTCAGGAACTCAATGCAACAAAGGATAAACTATTTTTTGTTATTGCCCACGATCTTAAAACACCATTTAACAGCATCCTTGGTTTATCTGAGCTTCTATTAAGTGATAACTATAAGTATGATAGTGCCAGATCAGAAAAACTGTTACGATGCATTCATTCCTCAGCAAAAAACACTCTGTCGTTAACAGATAATTTATTGAGCTGGGCAAAATCCCAGACCGGACAGATGAAATTTGAACCGGAACAATTAAGGCTAAAGGAAATTGTTGAGGAAGTTAAAAGTATTGTTGATACTTTCGCTACAGTTAAAAATATCTCTGTTGATTACACGCAAATACCTGACATAAATATTTATGCTGACGTAAATATGCTCAAGTCTATTCTTAATAATCTCATATCCAATGCAATAAAATTCAGTCATTCAAATGGAAAGGTAAGTATCTCTGCTAAAACCGGAGAAAACCACGTTGAGATTATTGTTTCAGACAATGGTGTGGGAATGGATGATGAAACAAAGAAGAAACTTTTTCATATCGCATCAGGTTCGACCAAAGGCACTGCTGATGAAGAAGGATCCGGATTAGGATTGATCCTATGTAAAGAGTTTGTTGAGAAGCACGGTGGTAATATCCGGGTAGAGAGTGAGGTGGGAGAGGGGAGTAGTTTTCATTTTACCATTCCTCAAGAGAATAAGCCGGGCAGCTATAATTAACGGGCAGCTATAATTATTACTGGTCATGCAGTTATTCTTCCTGCGGTCGTTTTCTGTATGAAAGTCGCGTTTGCTGAAATACACAAAAAATAACATGGCCAAACCAGGGGGGCTTCGTCAGTCTCACATGCAATTTGTATAGCAATGTGTTACCAATTCATGATCCGGATATTCTGCTTTTCAATTCCGATGGAACGCCCATGCTTTATACATTTTATTTTGTGTGTGTCAGCACATGGGCGTTTCATACGTTTGAAAAACTGAATATTCATTTGAAGCAAAACACAATTCATTGATTTTTAAATTGATTATCTTAGTTTGCACGTAGGAACCACCCGTTTAACCCGATTTTTTTATAACTTGTCCGGGATTTTGAAATTTTGCCGGACAGGGATTTTTTCTCTTTTTGCGACAACGCGGTTCAATGGTTAAGAAATTAGTTCTCTGATTGAATACAAGCAAATCTTATTCGGTAGTGACCGGTCGAAGAAATGAAGGTACCGGTTTAGTTGGCCATCTGGCCAATCATTCAGAATAGGAAAACTTGTTGTTCTGTGCTTTGACTGCCGGTATTTATACGGTTATTTGTCCATAATCTGTTAATAATCAATGGCTATGACTGAATACAATAAGCGGTCTCTATCATCACTTGACAGGCGTCATTTTTTAAAAATGGCCGGACTGGGTATGCTTGGAACGGCGCTTCCTGCGGGATTCATCTCCTGTGCCAGTTCGGATAAGGCCGGGGCACTTCCGGGATTATCAATGCAGCTTTATACAGTGCGCAACGAAATTGCAACCGATCTGCAGGGAACTCTTCGGCATCTTGCTGAGATCGGGTTTACCCATGTGGAGACCGCTTTTTGGCCGGAAGGGGTGAGTCACCGCGACGGGGCGGCTTATCTGAAAGAGGCGGGGCTGAAAGTTTCCTCCATTCATGCCGAACTGCCTGAAGAGGCAGAACCGGGAATGCTGACTGAACTTGCGGAGATCTATGAGTGCGACAGGCTGATCTGGCATGGCTGGCCTGAAGATCCTCGATATCAGTCCCGGGAAGGTACCCTTGATCTGGCGTTGCTATATAACAGGGTATCAGACTATCTCCAGGCAAACGGACTGCGTTTCGGACTTCATAACCACTGGTGGGAATTCCGAACCCTTGAGGAAGGTATTACCCCGTGGGAACTGCTCCACAAGGAACTGAACCGTGAAATTTTTTTCCAGCTTGACATATACTGGGTGGCAGTGGCGAGACATGATCCGGCCAGTATTATCCGCCAGCTCGGCAGCCGGTTAGAGATGCTGCATGTTAAAGATGGCCCGGCCAATCCCGATGATGTAAGTGCTGATGAGCCGCACGAGCCTATGACTGCGGTCGGGCAGGGAAGACTCGATATTCCCGGAATTATGAAGGCTGCCAGGGAACATGTCCGGTGGATGGTCCTGGAGATGGACGAAACTGACGGCAATCCTTTCGACCTTCTCGACCAGAGTCTGCATTACATGCTTAACAACCGCTTCGCCGGATTAACATAGATCTCCGCCGCCGTGAACCTTCCTAATTTCACCATAAAAAAGCGAGATGAAATAGCGGGCTCGAAAACAGCCTTAGTGGTACTGGCGGCTTTATTCTGGGGGTTATCAGGCGGGATCGGCGGCATCCTTATGGCCGGTGGCTGGGATGCATTTGTGGTTTCTTTCTACAGGGGTGCGATCGGACTGCTGTTCGTACTCGTCTGGCTGGTGCTGCGCCCGCGTGGTAACGGACTTTCAAGTGGATGGTTATGGTTCTGGTCGGCCATTGCCGGTATCGGGGTAGCAGGCAACTTCTCGTTCTATTTCCTGAGCATAGCACACGGCAGCGTTGCAGTTGCAGTTACTTTGATGTACTGCGCACCCGTATTCGTGTATCTCGTATCATTTGCATTAAAACTTGAGAGTCCCACCGCCTTGAAGTGGGCTGCGATAGCAGTGGTGATGGTTGGTATTGTTTTGCTTACACAGGTCTACGATACCGGTGCGAGTGGCGTTACTACCATTGGCGTGGCCGCCGGTTTGCTTGCCGGACTGTCCTATGCGATATTCATATTCGGCTTTAAGTATGCGGCGTCGCACGGTAGTCCGCAGGCCATTCTTTCAATAGCGTTTGCGGTGCTTGCCATTGTCCTTATCTTGCCGGCCGATGCCGGCCAGACGGTTGCAGTCCTGAGTACGCCGGATTGGCCGCTGTTTGCAGGACTCGGTGTATTTGGTGCGGGATTGTCGTTTGTTCTTTATATCATCGGCTTAAATCATACTGCCCCGGCAGTGGCTTCGATTGTTGCAATGGTCGAACCAGTTACCGCATCGCTCTTCGGCATCGTGGTTTTAAATGACAGACTGGTTGGCCCGCAATTTTTTGGTATGGGGCTGATATTATTAACAGTAACCGCGCTGAGCGCATATTCCGGCTCCAGGCGATTATCTTCCGGTTTAACCACTAAGTGATCAGTATTCAGATTATGTACAAATCAGGAAAGAACTATGATAACCTGTACATTTAATAAATAACCTATATTTTGATCACGATATCGACTGATAACGTTAATTTGGCCGGCGTAAGATTTTGCGGCTGAAATATGTCGCCAGGGTAAAAGGAAATTTGAACAAAAATGACTGAACTCAGTCCGCGTTTCCGGGAAATCTTTTTTGAAGTATACGAGAACCTCCCCCGTCAGGGTCCCGGCAACCGTGCTTGCGCTGCCAGGGCTCTCGGTTTTTGCCGCGACCTGCCGGATTATCCTGAAATTCTTGATTTGGGGTGCGGAGTTGGTGGACAGACCTTCCAGCTTGCTATACATGACTGCGGATTCGAAATTGTCGGGAATTTTGCATTACCTGATGAAGCCTGGTGGGACGATTTCTATACTCCCATGGAGGCGCGCATTGTTGAATTGAGAAGCAAATATGCCGGCGATCACGAAGAATTAACCATACTGGATCAAATTGCAGCGGAGCCGGAAATGCATCGCCGGTATTCGGACTTCTATGGCTACGAATTCTTCGTTGTACGCCGGCCCGCTCAGGACCGGGACAAAAGATGAAGGAAGTGCAGGTAGCATCAATTGTTGAGGCTACCTGCATTAATTGTTCGCAAATGGTCATACAATATGGATATTCCCGGGCAGCCTTTAAGTTTTGATTATTAACTGCCAGATAACCGGAGAGGCAACTCATAATAATTCCGGGCCTTATCCTGGGCAATCCAGAAGCGGCGGAACTATTTGCCGATCTTCCCGGATATAAGTTTCTCAAGTTCTACCAGGAAGAAAACCGTCAGGCCGGCGATAAACGGATAAATCCACATCCTCAGCGGAAGTGGTTGAGTGTCGAAAAGGCTGTTCATAAATGGCACATAGGTCAAAAAGAGTTGTAATGCTATCAATACACCTATTGCCAGAAAAATATAAGGGTTGTCAAAAAAGTATCTGCTAAAGCTTGATCCGTATAATTTGCGGCAGGTAAGGAGGTAAAAAACATGTCCGCCTACAAGGGTGTTGATCGCAATAGTCCGGGCCAGCGGAAGGGCGTTGTCTGCCCCATCATAATTCATGTTGAAGGCCAGATAGGTAAGACTCCCGCTAAGAATAGAAACGAATACGATCCTCCATGCAAAATAGCCCCCTAAAATGGGTTTGCCTGGATCCCTGGGAGGCCGCTTCATCACCTTATGTTCCATGGGCTCTACTGACAGTGCTAAAGCAAGTGTAACTGCAGATACCATGTTTATCCATAATATCTGTACAGGACTTATCGGCAGCGTTGCCCCAAGAATGATAGCCGCGATGATCACCAGTGCTTCTGCTCCGTTGGCAGGTAGAATAAAAAGAATGGTTTTCTTAAGGTTATCATAGACTGTTCGGCCTTCCTCAACAGCATTGACTATTGATGCGAAATTGTCATCGGCAAGAACCATTTCTGAAGCTTCCTTGGATACCTCGGTTCCCTTTATTCCCATTGAGATGCCAATGTCTGCTTTTTTAAGGGCCGGGGCATCATTAACACCGTCGCCGGTCATGCCACAAAGCATTTTATTATCCTGCAGTGCCTGGACGAGTTTTAGTTTATGCTCGGGATTCGTACGGGCAAACACATTATTTTTTTTAACCACTTCCCGGATCTCTTCATCCTGCATTTCATCCAACTGCTTTCCGGTAATAGCTTCCTGTTCATCCTCCAGCCCTATTTCCCGGGCAATTGCAGATGCAGTAACGGCGTGATCGCCGGTGATCATTACCGGGCGAATACCTGCTTCTTTACACTCTTTGATCGATTCAACCACTTTCTCACGTGGTGGGTCTATAATCCCTGTCAAACCTAAAAATATCAACCCTTCTTCAAGTTCTTCCTCTTCCAGTTTATCCTCCCTGGAGGATACTTCCTTGAAAGCTGAGCCAATAACTCGTTGCCCTTGTTCCGCAAGTTCAACCATTTTCTTATCCCAGAATTCCCTGTCCAGAGATTCGGTATCATTGCCCTTATACTGTTTTTTGCAGATATCCATGAGTCTTTCGGGAGCTCCATTAACAAATACAAAGGTTTTATCCTCATGTGTGTTTAGTGTGGCCATGTATTTCCGTTCAGAAGCAAAAGGAAGGGAGTCAATGCGTTCGGATTTGAGTTCCTCCAATCCTGCTTTATAGGATAAAGTAAGAAGTGCACCTTCTGTGGGGGTGCCGATCAGTTTCCAGTTGTTGTCCTCCTCTTTAATTTCAGCTTCATTACAAAGCCTCATTGACCATAGCATTTTTTCCAGGGCCGGGTCACTGGAAATATCTGCTTTCTTTTCGTCTTCGTTTAGGATTTCTCCCTTTGGTTCATAACCGGTGCCTTCTACCTGGTATTTATTGCCGGGAGTTACAATGCTTTTGGCCGTCATCTCATTGCGGGTGAGAGTGCCTGTTTTATCTGAGCAAATAACCGATACAGCACCAAGTGTTTCCACCGACGGAAGCCGGCGTATTATTGCATGGCGTTTAGCCATCTGCTGAACGCCGATGGCAAGGGTGATGGTCATAATGGCGGGAAGCCCTTCGGGAATAGAAGCCACAATTATGCTTATAGCCGCCATGAAGGATTCTTGTAAACTGAAGTCTCTCAGTAAATAAGCGATGGCAAAAAATCCTGTGGCCATCACTACGATTACAATTGAGAGTAATTTACCGAAGCTGTCGATTTTCTTCATCAACGGTGTACGGGTTTCTTCAACTTCCGATATCATTCCGGTGATTTTGCCGATCTCGGTATTCTCACCCGTAGCAACTACAACTCCCCTGGCCTGGCCAAAGGTTACCGTAGTCCCGCTGAAGCCCATATTGCTGCGGTCGGCAAGTACCACATCCTCATCAATTGTATCGACCTGCTTGTCTACTTCCTCCGATTCACCTGTAAGCGGTGACTCATCAACACGCATTTCTTCAGATTGGATGATTCGCATGTCTGCTGGAATCTTGTCTCCTGAGTTCAATAATACAATGTCGCCGGGTACCAGCTCCTCAACGTTCCGGGTTACTCGTTGCGAATCCCGGATCACATCTGATTCCAATGAAAGCATTTGTTTGATGCTATCCAGCGCTTTCTCAGCCCTCCCTTCCTGTATGAAGCTGATAATCACATTAATCAATACAACTGCCAGGATAACGAAAGTTTCCACAAGTTCTCCCATCACCGCAGTGATGACTGCGGCTGCCAGCAGCAGGTATATCAGTACATTATCGAACTTGGATAAAAGTCGCATAAACCAACCACGCTTTTTGGCCTCAGGAAGTTTGTTGCTGCCATATTTTTGCTGACGTGAACGAACATCTTCATCAGAAAGGCCTTTTTCAGGAGATGTTTCAAGCTCCTGCATAACAGCATCGGCTTCCATACTATGCCAAAGTTTTCCGTCTGAAGATTTTTGTTTTTCTGGATTTGCCATAATCTTTTTCTTATGTGGTCAGTTTTGCAGATATTAAATATAAACAGGCATTAAGTCAAAAAATATGCCACACACTTTGATGATTATGAGTTCCCAATTCTGAATCTGTTTATAGTGAGGTTGTTTTATTAAATATTGAGCATCATTTGACTATAGGGTGAGTTGTGGAATAAATACACAAAAAAAGACTATCCTGAAGGTTTGATCTGATATTTTATTTATTGACCTGATACCAATGGCACACGAAATTGACTTTTTATTCATGGGTTCGGTGCTGGTGTGAGGTTAAGATTATCTTGTGTACCAATGGATCACAGTTACAATTACGATCTGAGAAATTGAAGGTGCCTGCTATGTGCCCGCAGGATAATCCTGCCTGTTCTGGATGTAGGACAGCATAAGGCGAGGCATATTATTTGCTGTTACCAGGCATACAATATAGGAAAATGAACCTGAAAAACGACAGAGAAAAGGTGTTGAGAGTCTCCCGAAGCAAGGAGCAGGCAAAAAAGAGTTATGACAAAATTAGTCGATTCTATGATTTACTTGTAGGAATGTTTGAGAAAAAGTACAGAAATATGGCTTTAGAACGGTTGAGTATCTATGAGGGCGAGACGGTACTGGAAGTAGGTTTTGGAACCGGACACTGCCTTGAGCAAATAGCAAAGTCAACAGGAGAGGCAGGTAAGGCTTATGGTATCGATATTTCTTCAGGTATGCTGGAAGTAACCAGGAAAAGGCTTGAAAAAGTTAATCTTATTGACAGGGTTGAACTTTATTGTGGCGACGCAATGGATTTGCCCTACAATGATGATAAATTTGATGCGATATTTTGCAGTTTTACGCTTGAACTGTTTGATACACCAGAAATCCCAAAGGTTCTTTACGAAATCAAAAGGGTCCTGAAACCAAACGGAAGATTTGGACTTATAAGTATGTCCAAAGAGGACGGCAATTCCATTATGATAAAGCTCTATGAATGGATCCATAAGAAGTTTCCAAAATATGCCGATTGCAGACCCATTTATGTCAGGCAATCGTTAGTTGATGCCGGGTTTATGATAAAAAATACAGAAAGGGTGAAAATGTTTGGGTTACCAGCAGAAATTGTAATTTCAGAGAATAAGTAGCTCATGGAATACCTGTAATCGTCTGGATTGTCAGAATTATTGGGTTTTGATTGCTTTTAGCAGAAGCTGACGTTTCTTTTTTTGTTAATAATCCATATCTTGGAAAGGATGGTAAAAGTCCGGCGCCGGAAAGATTAACCTGCTCCGGATGTTCTGGTTGTTCTGGTTGTTCTGGTTGTTGTATCGGGATGCGGCAGGATCAACCTGTCAGACTTAAACTTATTGAATTTAAAATTTCCCCGAATGGATAGACGAAAATTCTTCAAATCAGCCGGTTTTAGCCTGGCGGGCGGCTCATTACTCTTGAACTCCTGCGCACCTGCAGAGGTAATGGACTCCGGCATCAGTTATTCACATCTTGATGAAATTTTGTCCCGGCCTGTATTAAAAAAGGAACTGTTTACAGATCCGGTGATTATCGAACAGGTTTCTCTGTTGCGTTACGGCGGGAGCATACTCTGCAGGGTGGTTTCAAGCGACGGTGCGGAAGGGATAAGTGTGAGCAATGATCTTTATATGACATCCCTGTACCCAATTTTTGTACAGCGGGTGCAACCTCATTTTACTGGTAAGGATGCCGTTCAACTCGAAGAGATCATGAAAGATGTGTACCTGTATAATTATAAGCTACAGGGACTGGCTCTGTGGCTGCCTTTGGCTACTGCCGAAATGGCTGTTTTGGATATGCTCGGTAAAATAGCGGGTAAATCGATGGGAGAACTGATTGGAGATATCCATCATACGAGTATTCCATTGTACCTGGCTAATGACAACAGGGGCAGAAGTGCTGAGGAGTCTTTAGCACGGATTCGTGAAAATATTGGTGATTGGCCTTTTAAGGCCTTAAAGTTCAAAGTGGCCGGGCGCATGCATTCGGAGGAGCATCCTCCGGGCAGAAGCGAAAAACTTATTCCTCTGGTGAGGGAAACATTTGGCAATGAAATGACCCTGTATACCGATGCCAATGGAGGATATTCTGTTAAGGAAGCGATCAAAACCGGGAAACTGATGGAGGAATACAATTACGGATATTTTGAGGAGCCTGTTCCGTTCGACTGGTACGAGGGCACGAAACAGGTAGCCGATGCCCTCGATATGCCTTTGGCAGGAGGCGAGCAGGAACCAAGCTTGTTTAACTTCAGATGGATGATTAAAAATAACGCCCTGCAGGTTGTGCAGCCGGACCAATTCTATTTTGGCGGCATGATCCGGTCGGTTCAGGTTGCCCGTATGGCAGATGCTGCGGGCATCCAATGCACTCCCCATATGTCCGGACGCGGACTGGGATATCTTTATATGATGCATTTTGTATCGGTATTGCCCAATGCTGCATCCTTTCATGAATTCAAAGGATTTAGCCAGCGGTTTGAAATGGAATGCCCTACATCAAGCCTGACCATCGACGAAGAAGGGGAAATTAAAGTGCCCACCGGACCCGGACTGGGCGTTATCATTGACCCGGATTTTATCGAAAAGCATCAGATAGTAAAAGCATAATTGAAAATATTTCTGTTTCTGACAGCCGGCAGAGAGTATTAAAACCGGTTCTGACGTGAACAGCACCCCGGCAAGCTGTAATAGGTTCTTGATCAGTTCTGTGCCAGGCCTGTGTTTCCGTGACTTTTCAGCCGCTGTTGTCAGTCTTTGGATGTGGGAGTCAATGTCGCTGCATCATATTGCATGCTTGTGAAACTTTCTCTATCTTGCCTTAGTGTCTAACTAACAATAAGAAGATGAAAAACAGAAGAGATATGCTTTCATTTCTGGCAGCCTTATTTATTACTGCCTTTACTGCACCGGTACCGGCACAGGATGTAACCGAACACCCGCTGATCAGGCCATACCCCGGTTCTGTTCTCGACAAGGGGCGTTCTGAACAACTCAACTTTGGTGAATATGAATTCAGGACCGGAACTCCGCCCAGGAACTATACCACGCAGACTGTACGGGGCGAATACCGGAGCCTGCGGTACTTCCTTTATCATGCCAACGGATCGGTTAACAGGGATGTGTCACAGGTTGAGTACTTCGAGAATTTTAAGAAAGCTGCTATTGAAAGGGGTGGTACTGTAAAGTGGGAAGATCAGCATTATGGTTTGGTTTTTACCATACCGCGGGATGATGGGGGCATTACATGGTGCAGGGTACAGACATCTGTCAGTGCCGGAAGGACAACCCTGGACATTATTGACGAACAGCCTCTGGTCACAACCCTTGAGTTCACACCCGCCGAAATGATGGCTGCTCTCGATGCTGACGGCAGTATAGCTCTCTATGGCATACTTTTCGACTTTGACAGGTCGACATTGCAGCAGTCATCAAACAAGCAGTTGCAGGATGTGCTTACGCTTCTTGCAACAAACCCTGAACTCCGGCTGGAGATTCAGGGTCATACCGACAGCGACGGCAGCGCAGATTACAACCTGCAACTTTCAGAGCGACGGGCCGAATCGGTGCGGCAGTACCTTATTCTTTTCGGTGTGGACTCCGGACGCCTGCGGGCAAAGGGCTATGGCGAAACCATGCCGGTGGCACCCAATGACAGCGACGAGAACAAGGCAAAAAACCGAAGGGTAGAGCTGGTAAGACTTTGAGGCTTATTCTTTCTTGCCTTTCTTGTTAGTGTCTTTACCTTTGTCATCATCTTCGAATGATGAGGGGAACAAATATTTCAGCTCCACAGGTAGAGGGAAAGCGATAAGAGAACCTTGCTGGCTGGCAATTTCCGGAAGCGCTCTCAACAGCCGGACATAAAAGGCTCCTTTTTCACTGTTCAGAATTTTTGCCGCTTCCCTGATTTTGTCGGCAGCCTGTCTTTCGCCCTCTGCATGTACAATGACCGCCCGGCGCTCCCTTTCAGCAGTGGCTTGGCGGGAGATTGCTTTTTGCAGGGACTCCGGAATGACTACATCTTTTATTTCGACCGTCGTTACTTTTATACCCCATGGATCGGTCGCTTCATCCAAAATTCCCTGGATTTTGGTATTTAGTTTTTCTCTTTCTGACAAAAGCTCATCCAGTTCTGCCTGTCCCGCGACACTGCGCAAAGTGGTTTGGGACAGTTGTGCGGTTGCCATGGCATACTCCTCAACATTAACAACTGCACGGTTGGGGTCTACTACCCGGTAATAGACCACTGCATTTACATTGGTTGTTACATTGTCTTTTGTTATCACTTCCTGTGAAGGGACATCTAAAGTAACTATACGCAGAGGGATTCGCACAACCTTGTCAACAATAGGGATGACCAGGATAAAACCGGGACCTTTGATTTTTATCAGCCGTCCTAAACGAAATACTACCAATCTTTCATATTCCTTAACAATTTTTATTGCCATTGCGATAAAAACAAATATGACAATTATCGCCGGAATCCATAAATTACCATTAGTTAATAATTCTTCCATAAGTACCTCCTGTTTTTTTGGGTCAATCTGTTATATTAATACCTAAAGTACGAAAGTTTATAGTTTCATCTGTATAAAGCATGTTTATCAAGTTAATATTTAATT
>SLRB01000268.1 GCA_007131165.1 Bacteroidales bacterium
CGGCTTCTTTTCTGAGGCAAGAATTCTTATTCCTGTTAACTTGCTGAATACATCTTCAAGTTCCTTATCTCCCGTTTCGAGGTTAGAAAATAAGCTGAACATGTGCCTCGAGATGAAGACGGATGTGTATCCCTCCTTCCCTGAATACTTTTCAAAGAGCCGGTCAGCAGGACTACCCTGGGCCGTCACACTTAACGGTATAAGAATTAGCATTGTAATGACTGCAATGGTTTTCATATTTTTTATCAGTTTATTGATTATTGCGTTTCAAAATGCACTTATATGTTTCTTGCTTTATTTCAGTTATTGGTTATCAGGCTTCAGGCCTGATACTGCCTCATCGAATTTTGACAGGACACCTAAACCTGTAGCTCCCTGGTGGAACTTGTGAATTGCCCCGAGCTCGCGTGTCGCTTCAGTCATTTTTGATAATGATCCAAGCTCTTCTGTGCCTGTATTCATGACTGATGATACCAGCAGCAGGGCGCTTTTAGCTTCATTATAGGCCATCAGCATCTCCTGTTCGGTGTAATGGCCATTTTCAGTTACCAAATCACGTACCTCTCTCTCGAAAAACATCAGGTAACTCCCTACTATAAGCATTACCGAAGCGGCAACTCCCGAAACGGTATAAATAAGCCTCATCGTTGCCGGCCTCTTTTTTGCCCGGTCATTTTCTTCAATTGCATCAAATAGTTTACTGTCAAACTCTTTATCGGGTATTTCACTGGCCAATGCATTTTTCAGTGCCGTGAAGAGCATACGGTCAGCCTCAAGGTCTGCAGGAACCTCTTCACTTGTGAAAAACCGGGCTAATATTTCCTCTTCATCCCTGCCCGTTTTTCCCTCATAGTAGTCATTCAGTAAAGCTCTTATTATTTTCAGATCCATATCCAACTCTTATTAAGTATAAATCTCTCAATTTTTTTCTGGCACGAGACAGGTTCACTCTGATTGTGTTTGCAGATAAATCCAGGGTCTGCTCTATCTCTTCAAATTCGTAACCTTCTACGTCGCGCAGATGTATTATGGTTTTCTGCTGTTCAGGCAATTGATCCATCAGTTTGATCAACAGGCAGGCTTCATCATTTATTTCTGTCTTCATTTCTGGTCCCTCCTCGCCTGTTTCAGTGTACATCAGGCTCTTTGTCTGCTCAAGCGAAACGGTCCTTCTTGCTTTTATCCTGTCAAGACAATAATTTTTGGTTACTTTCATCGCGAATGCCTCCGGCGAGTTGAGGCCCTGTAAACTGCCGCGCAGGTTCCATAATTTTATAAATACCTCCTGCACGGCATCTTGTGCTTCTTCGCTATCTTTAAGCAGGGAGGATGCAAACCGGTACAGTTTGTTTTTCAGGGGCAATATTTCATTTTTGAACCGGTTTGTATCCATTTTGCTTCATTGATTGTCAGGAAAAAACGCCTGTTATTTCTGCATGTTCACGAAATGTTCCATCCCCGGGGCGTTTATGCCAGCGAGTGAGGAAACCATTTTCATATCAATGTTGCCTTTTATACATATCAGTGCGTTATCGCCTGTACCTCCAACAAGCATTATCAGCTCCTTTATCATTCCTCCGGCTTCATCAGCAAGTATCAGCACCTTCTGCTCGGCACTGTTAACCCTCATCAATTCGTTATAACGTTCAACCTGAAGGTCTTTCAGCACTTCATTGTAAAAATCGAGAGAATGGGTTTGTACTGATGCATTGGGTGCATGCAGAATAAGCAGTGAAGTAACTGATGAAGCCAGGCTCCTGAGTTCTTCATCTCCTGTATCCATGTTTGCAAGCATTGAAAACATACCCGGAGAAATCTGCACACTGGTAATGCCTTGCAGCCCCGAGTATTTGTTAAATATCTTCTCTACAGGGTTTTGCTGTGCCTGCAAAGCCAGGGGAAGCATTGAAATAACCAGTATTATGGCTGTCTTTTTCATCGTTTTAACTTTTAGTTAATAATCAGATTATGTGTTCCAGGATTTTTAAGGACGGAATATTGTTACTGTTTCAAAGCCTTATCACCCGTTTACACCATAAAGACGAACCAAAGGCAATTTCATTACAGTGAAAATAAAAAAAAGCATATTGTATTCTCAGACTGACTTTCATTTGGATCCCGGATTCTCATAAAAGCAGGGCTTGAGAACCGATACCAGGTATTCCGGCATTCTGACCGGCCTGCCCTTTTTGCTGTCAATAAATACCAGGGTTGTCCGGCCTTCGTTAACCAGCATCTCCTGTTCATTGTATATTTCATAATCAAAAACAATTCGTGTTTCCGGCATTTCACGCACTATTGTCCGTACAGTCAGCAGGTCGTCATACCTGGCGGGCTTACGGTACCGGCATTCCATTGATATAACCGGCATTATAATGCCCAGATCTTCCATTTTGCGATATGGAAATCCAAGGTGGCGCATCATCTCTGTCCTGCCCGTTTCATAATAAAGAGGGTATATTCCATAGTAAACCACACCCATGGCATCTGTTTCTCCGTATCTTACGCGTATTTGTGTGTCGTGCGAATACATGGCATTATTATTTTTTAAGGGGTGAATCCGGTTCTTTTGCAAAGTGTTTGTAAACCATTTTTTCAAGAATCAGGGGTACGAGTTTCTTGAGCAAAACTGTAAGCCTGCCCTGGGATGTCAGTATAAGTGTCCTCTTCCGTTTTACAACCGCCCTGAATACATGATGTGCAACCTGTCCGGCAGTCATCATTTTCTCCTCTGCTCTTGGCGATTCTCCTTGGGCAGAACCATCTGCTGCCAGGGCGGTCTTTCTTATATTTGAAGCTGTAAATCCTGGTGCAACTAAAAGAACATGCAGTCCGCTTTTCATGTTCTCAATTCTTAGCGCTTCAAGAAATCCATGCATTGCAAACTTTGAGGCAGAATATCCGGTCCTTCCCGGCAGCCCCTGATAACCTGCAATTGACGATATACCTGCTACAGATCCCCCGGTTTCAAGGAGGTATGGCAGTGCGTATTTGGTACAGTAAACGGTACCCCAGAAATTGACATCCATCAGCTCTTTCAGAACCTGAAGGCTGGTTTCTTTAAACAGGGCTCTCATTGAGATGCCTGCATTATTAATCATTACATCAATCCGGCCATATTTGTTAACAGCAGCTGCTATAAGGTTCCTGCAATCCTCTTCTATTGAAACATCGGTTTGGATGGCGATAGCTTCAAAACCGGCGGCATTCAGTTCCTCTGCTGCCGCCATTATTCTTTCCAAACTTCTGGCAGCAAGTACAACTGATGCCCCGTGAGAAGCAAATTCCCGTGCACATGCAAGTCCTATTCCCGACGAAGCCCCGGTTATTATTACGGTTTTGTTTTGCACACTATCAGGTTTAATATTCAGCTGGTCATAGATGGCTGAAAAGTTTTACAAATCATCAAATTTAAGGGAAATTACCTTATTACCCTTATTCCTGCATTGAAGCGGCTGCGCACTTTAATAAACCCATATTTTTTTGAGAAATATAATAGCCAACATTACAGTAACATATAATTTGAGTCACAAAATTACGCCAATTTAAAAAAGAAAAACTTTGTCATAAAAGTTTAAGATATTATCTTTGCAAACGTTTTCAAAACAAGAAAGGATGATTCAGTAGCTCAGTTGGTAGAGCACATCCCTTTTAAGGATGGGGTCCTGAGTTCGAGCCTCAGCTGAATCACCTCACAGGCGGAGATATATCTCCGCCTGTTTTGATTCTGCTTACTCCCCGGCTTTTATCCTTGTTTTGATTCTGGTCACAATCCCTCCGGATATTGCTGTTGGCTTCTCCAAAAAACATTATACTGGGTTTAAATAATTTTCACTTCTCCCGATGTTAACCGGTTCTTTTTTATGATAACTCACTTACAGTATCCGGCGAAGGTGTCTTGCCGGCATATATTTTACTCTGTATTCGTGAGTTTATATTTTTTCTGCGACCAGAACATAATGATTATGCCCATCGCAAGAAATGATGCAGCCAGAGTGAATGTAAATGTAAAGCC
>SLRB01000299.1 GCA_007131165.1 Bacteroidales bacterium
ATTGTGCGGGAGATTGATAAATGTATTGCTCTTTTGAACTATTAGAATACAAAATTGTATATGGATGACAAGCTATCAATACGGGTCAATGTGGCGGAGAGGTTTTATCCTCTAAAGATAGCAAGAGCTGATGAAGAGAAGATCCGTAAAGCAGCCAGACTGATAAATGAAAAAGTTCTTCAATATAAGCAAAGGTATACAGACAAGGATTTGCAGGACTTTCTGGCAATGGCTGCACTACAGTTTGTCATAAGGTTGATTGAATGTGAGGAGAAAACAGATGTAGTACCTTTTTGGGAACAATTAAGAGATCTGGAACAGGAACTTGGAGAATATATTCAGGGAAAGAAAAAGAGTAATAGCGTTCTTTAAAATATTAGAAAGTATTTGCCCGCATAGTGTTTCTCTAATTGAGTAAAACTCAACACTTTACAAATTGGAGTAAAGCTCATTTCGACAATGGCAGGCCTCACTCCCGGCTAAGCCGGGAGTTCCGGGAAACCGGGACAGTGGAAGTCAGAATTGGAATGGCAGCTCCACCCATGTTAAATTGGGGTTTTAACGATAATTGGAGAGACTTATGCGGGTTTTTTTTTAACTAAATATGCTTAAAAACGATAATAAATCATGGATACAGCAATTATAACCGGGGCCGTGACCCCGTTGCTTTGCTCTTTCATTGCTGCTGTTTCCCTTATTGCAGGCGGACTTGCCACAGTTGTGGTTTACCGTATTTTGCTCAAGAGGAAACGGCTCAATATGATAAATGAAGCAGAGCTTGAGGCCGAAGTAATAAAGAGGGAAAAGATAATGCAGGCCAAGGAGAAGTTCTACCAGCTCAAATCAGAGCACGAGAAGATAATAAATGAGAAAAACAACAAGATAAATCAGACAGAGCAGAAGATAAAGCAGCGTGAATCAGCACTTTCGCAGCGAATTGCCGATGCACAGAAAGAAAAACAGGAAGTCGAAGCTATACGTGCCAATCTCAAAACCCAGCTTGAGCTTGTTGAAAAAAAATCGGGAGAGATGGAGAAACTCCACAAGCAACAAGTTGATAAGCTTGAAGTAATTTCAGGCCTTTCCGGAGAAGAGGCAAAGACACAGCTTGTTGAATCGATGAAGGAGGAGGCAAAGACTGAGGCCATGTCTTATATTAATGAAATAATGGGCGAGGCCAGGATGACAGCAACCAAGGAGGCTAAAAGAATTGTAATACAGTCCATTCAGCGGGTTGCCACCGAAAGTACCATCGAAAATTCAGTCACCGTATTCCATATTGACAGCGATGAGATAAAAGGCCGGATAATAGGGCGCGAAGGAAGAAATATAAGGGCGCTCGAGGCTGCCACAGGGGTTGAGATCATTGTCGACGACACTCCCGAAGCGATCATCCTGTCGGCCTTTGACCCTGTGCGCCGCGAGATCGCCAGGCTTTCGCTGCACCAGCTCGTGACAGACGGGAGGATCCATCCTGCCAGGATTGAGGAGATAGTGCTTAAAACACAAAAGCAGATTGAAGAGGAGATAGTTGAGATTGGAAAAAGAACGACCATCGACCTTGGAATTCATGGCCTTCACCCTGAGCTGGTCAGGATCATTGGTAAGATGAAATACCGGTCGTCATACGGGCAGAATTTGCTGCAACATTCACGTGAGGTAGCAAATCTCAGTTCAATAATGGCTGCTGAACTGGGACTTAACCCCAAGCTTGCCAAGCGTGCCGGATTGCTTCATGATATCGGCAAAGTACCTGATGACGAACCTGAGCTTCCCCATGCCATCCTTGGCATGAAACTTGCTGAGCGTTACAAGGAGAAGCCTGAGATAGTTAATGCCATCGGGGCGCACCATGATGAGGTGGAAATGACCACAATGATTGCTCCCATCGTACAGGTTTGTGATGCAATATCAGGAGCAAGGCCCGGGGCAAGAAGGGAAGTGGTAGAGGCGTATATCAAAAGGCTCAAGGACCTTGAAGCAATGGCGCTGGCATATCCTGGTGTTATGAAGACATATGCCATTCAAGCCGGCCGGGAGTTAAGGGTTATAGTAGGAAGTGAAAAGATATCCGACAAGGATGCAGAGAAGATGTCTTATGATATTGCGAAGAAGATACAGGATGAGATGACATATCCCGGCCAGGTTAAAATTACCGTCATCAGGGAGACAAGGGCTGTGAGTTATGCGAAATAGCAGGACAGGATGCCCTGAAACCGGATAGTTTTACTAATTTAGCAATATAGCACTTTCAGATAAGTGAAGAAGAAACAATTCATAAACCGGTTAAGGGCATTCCTAAAGACAGCTTTCGATAAGATATACCCAACACCCCGCTGGGTTATATATTCCATTGACCTTGTCTTATCTGCAATTGCAGTTTATGCCGCGTTCCTGTTGAGGTTCAGCTTTGACATAAGGCAATACTACGATTTATTGCCTTATGCCATAATATATATCCTGTCTGTACGAGCCTGCATATTCCTTCTTACCACCAACTATGCCGGAATTGTGAGGCTAACAGATACACGTGATATGGAAACCAACCTGCGGGTTGTATTTTACGGCACATCAGTACTTCTTGTTGTCAATCTTGCTTCCAGGCTTATATACGGGGCAGTTGTTATTCCCACATCAGTCCTCATTTTAGAATTCATTGCACTATCGGTGATGATGAATGTCTACCGGCTTATTATCCGTTCAGTTTATTTCGATCTTATTAACCCTGAATATGAAAAATCATTTGTCATAATTTATGGTTCGGGCCAACATGCATATCTTACCAAACGTGCTGTTGAAAGTGACACTTCTCTGAAAATGAAGGCAGTAGCATTTATTGACAGCGGTAACAGCAATGCTGGCTGTATCATAGACGGAGTAAGGATATACAATCTCCATGATCTGAAAAAGCTGCTGCATGAGAACGATATTGAAGCAGTTATAATCCCCTCGATTACCACTTCATACCATGTAAAGGAGTACATAATGGATCAGTGCATTGTTAATGGCGTAAGAGCGATGCTGATACCTGACGTGCATTTGTGGATCGGGGGCAAGCTCTCATTTGATCCAGCTGACAACCTTGATGTGGATGACCTGCTCGAAAGAGACCCTATCCAGCTTGATATGAGGAAGATCAGGAGCGAGATGGCCGGCAGGACCATACTTGTTACCGGAGCTGCAGGCAGCATAGGAAGTGAGATAGTAAGGCAGCTTGTCCGGTTCAGGCCCGGCAAAATTGTACTTTTTGACCAGGATGAATCATCATTGTATTCACTCGAGCTTTCATTACGGGAGGAGTTCCGGTTCTATAGCTTTGAGGCTGCAATGGGAAATATTTCCGATGATTACAGGGTAGAGAAACTGTTCAGGACATATAAACCCGAGATAGTTTTTCATGCAGCCGCATACAAGCATGTGCCAATGATGGAAAATAATCCCTGTGAAGCAGTAAGGGTAAATGTAAAGGGTACGAGGAACCTGACAGATATGGCGGTAAAATACGGAGCGAGGAAATTCGTGATGATCTCTACCGACAAGGCAGTGCGCCCCACGAACGTAATGGGTTCTACAAAGCGCATTGCCGAAATGTATGTCCAGTCAGCCAACCAGCTCGGCAGAACGGTTTTCATAACCACGAGATTTGGCAATGTACTTGGTTCCAACGGATCGGTTATTCCCGCTTTTCAGAAACAGTTAAAGGAAAACGGAGAGCTTACTGTAACACATCCGGAAATAACCCGCTATTTCATGTCTATTTCAGAAGCCTGCCAGTTAGTGCTTGAGGCAGGGGCGATGGGAAAGACAGGTGAGATTTTTATTTTTGACATGGGTAAGCCGGTTAAAATAATTGACCTTGCACACAAGCTGGCTATCCTCTATGGCAAAACACCCGGCATTGATGTTAAAATAAAATATACCGGGTTGAGGCCGGGAGAGAAATTATATGAGGAATTGCTTTACGACAGAGAGAAGACATTGCCGACCCATAATCCGAAGATCA
>SLRB01000035.1 GCA_007131165.1 Bacteroidales bacterium
GCAATAAATAATAAATAGCCATGTCCACTTACAATCATCTGGTTGCAGAACAAATCAATATACGGGAGCTGGTAAAACAAAGCGAATCGGCATTATTGAAACAATTGCCCGGTTGGGCTTATGTTCTGCTTGAGAAAATTGTCTACCAGGATGAGATCAACAGGATAATAAATAAATATTCAGAATTTGAAGGAGTGGATTTTTTATCAAAAATGGTTGATGAGTTTAAAATTGAACCAGTTGTAAGTGGAATTGAAAATTTACCGGCACATGGAAAGTGTTTTTTCGTGGCAAATCATCCCTATGGGATTGCTGACGGATTGTTGCTTACCTGTATTATATCATCCAGGTATGGGAATCTAAAGGCAATCGGGAATGATGTGTTTATGCTTATCCCACAGCTGAGGCCGCTGATTGCAGCAGTAAACGTATTTGGCAGTAATTACCGGGATTATATAAGAGAGCTTACCGGAGTTTATAAATCCGAAATACCGGTAACGCACTTTCCGGCCGGCAGGGTTTCAAGGGTAATTAAATTTAGGGTTGAGGACGGGATATGGCAAAAAAGCTTTATCTCAAAAGCTGTTGAATGCAAACGTGATATTGTACCAATATACTTTCCTGGCAAAAACTCATCTCTATTCTATTTTATATATCTGTTAAGAAAAATGTTTTTCATTAAAACAAATCTCGAGCTAACACTGCTGCCAAGGGAACTGTTCAATAAAAAAAACCGGAAGATCCGGGTTGTGATCAGAAAGCCCATTCCATACAACACATTCGATAACTCACGATCTCATAGCGAATGGGCCCAGTGGGTCAAAACAAGGGTTTACCGGGATGAGTGATAATTAAGTTAGTCTGGAAAAATTTTCATGGGAAAAGATGGTCTTTGAACCATAGATGCCATTTTTTGTAAATATTAAAACATTTTATAGTTTGTGCCGGCGGTAATATATATTGATGTTATCGGTTCCGATGAAAGGCTGCTGCATGAGCAAGTGTTGAATGGCGCCGAAATCATGTCGGAACATCCCCAGGGACAAACCATAGTTCGTTATCTTTCGGAAAGGGGCGTAGACCCTCTTAATCCTGATAAATTCAGATGCATAACCGGTAAAGGGATAGAATTCGTAAAAGATGGCAATACCTACCTGTCCGGGAATGTGATGCTGATGAATGATGCTGGTGTCGAAATACCCGGCCGTTTCAGGGATGAGGCATTATCATTTGAGAATGAAGGCAAAACTCCGGTCTTTGTATCTGTAAATAACAGACCCTCACGAAGGCCGATCTTGGGATCGCTATGGGGTCAGGAACCGGCATAGCAATGGAGAGTGCAGGAATAACTATTATCAAAGGGGATATCGACAAGGTGGTAACTGCCCTGCATCTGTCACATGCAACTCAAATAACAATTAGACAAAATCTTTTCTGGGCATTCATATATAATACCCTTGGTATACCTGTTGCCGCAGGAGTGTTATACCCTTTGACCGGATACCTTCTCAATCCTATGCTTGCCGGAGCTGCGATGGCATTCAGTTCGGTATCAGTATTGAGCAACAGCCTCAGGCTAAAAAATAAGAAGCTCCTCTGACATTGGCACCGTACAATAAATCTTGCCGGGCAAGCCTTACATATTCTGTGCCTTCTATAAGCATGAAGAATTCTTAACAATATTTATGATTATTTTACAGTTGCCTACCAAGCTGTATTTTAGGCTATTAAGTCAGTTGGGTAATCAAGCCACACCAGACTGCTAAACAATGAGATTATAAAAGCCGTTTAATCCGGAAAGTGAAGCTATTTTTGCATATTCATCCAAACAGCCACCGTGCTTTTAACCTATTTCAAATAACTGTTATCAAACGATACCGGAGAGTACTAATCCAATACTAAAGACTTATCATGACAAGCAGAAAAAAACTAAGGGTTGTGTTATATGCCATTGTATTTTTTGGCTTATTGGTGATTGTAGCATACCCAAAAGTCCGCCCACTTCTGGCAGAAGGAACAAATACTCAGTCAGGAAACCCTTCTCCAAGAGGGCCCCAGGCACTCAATGTACAGGGGATGATTATCACTCCTCAACGTATGAGTGAGTTGATCAACAGCACCGGCACACTGCTTTCAGATGAAGAAACTGATCTTGCTTTTGAAACATCAGGCAGGATCGTCGGCATCTACTTTGAAGAAGGAAGCAGGGTGCAGGAAGGAGACCTTATGGCGAAAATTAATGACAGACCACTTCAGGCACAACTCCAGCGTTTGAAAGCACAAAAACGCCTTGTCGAAGAGAGGGAGTTCCGTCAAAGAAGCCTGCTTGAAAGGGATGCTATCAGTCAGGAAAGTTATGATCAGGTGGTTACTGAGTTACAGGTTATAGAAGCCGATATTTCACTTGTTGAGGCCCGTATTGCAGAGACTGAACTCAGAGCTCCTTTTGACGGAATTGTAGGGCTTCGGTACCTGAGTGAAGGGAGCAATGTTACTCCGAACACGAAAATCGCAAGACTGGTTAAGAAACAGCCTCTGAAAATAGAATTTTCTGTGCCGGAAAGATATTCGGGACAGATATACGAAGGTTTTCCGATCGGCTTTCGCATAGACGGTATTGCCGATACATTTAATGCCAGTGTTTATGCAGTTGAGCCAAAGATCGATATAAGGACCCGGACAGTTGTTGTCCGGGCAAGATATCCCAACATTAACGAAGAATTGCATCCCGGCAGGTTTGCCGGTATAACGCTTCAATTATCTGAAATTAACAATGCCGTGGCGGTACCGACGGAAGCTATAATTCCTGAAATGGAAGGCGAAAGGGTTTTTGTCTACCGGTCAGGAAGAGCTCAGTCAGTAAATGTAAGGACAGGGTTACGCACCGAATCACTTATACAGGTGGTCGAGGGACTTGAATTCGGCGATACACTTTTAACAACTGGTGTGATGCAGCTTCGGCCCAATGCACCTGTTGATATCTATCACTTTATGGAAAACGGGAACTAATTGCAAAATCATGAGCTTATCATCCTTAAGCATAAAAAGGCCGGTCCTCGCATCAGTATTTACTATACTGATTATTCTTTTCGGAGCCATCGGTATGACATTTCTTGGAGTGCGCGAGTTTCCAAGTGTTGATCCACCTATTATCAATGTCAGGGCATCATATCCGGGAGCTAACTCAGATGTGATAGAGACCCAGATAACAGAACCTCTGGAACAGTCGATAAATGCAGTACCTGGCATCAGGTCACTTACCAGTGTCAGCCGGCAGGGCAGCAGCAACATTACTGTTGAGTTTGAATTAAGCGTTGACATGGAGACTGCGGCAAATGATGTGCGCGACAAGGTTGCCCAGGCTCAGAGGCTTCTTCCCCGGGATGCTGATCCGCCTATTGTGTCAAAAGCGGATGCAGATGCAAGCCCGATCATGCTTATCACGGTCATGAGCGCCGAAAGGTCCTTGCTTGAGCTGTCGGAAATTGCAGATCTTACAATCAAAGAACAGCTGCAGACAATTGATGGTGTAAGTGCCGTTATGATCTGGGGTGAAAAAAGATATGCAATGAGGCTTTGGCTGGATCCTGCCAAACTAGCGGGTTATGGTCTTACCCCTCTTGATGTCAGAAATGCCATAGCACGAGAGAATGTAGAGCTGCCTGCAGGCAGGATTGAAGGAAATACCACCGAGCTTTCTATCCGGACACTCGGTCTGATGAGTACGCCCCGGGAATTTAATGACATGATCATTTACCAGTCCGGCGACCAGATAATACGTTTTTCGGATATTGGAAGGGCCGAACTCGGACCTGAGGATATAAGGGGGATTATGAAAAGAAACGGTGTTCCTTCCATTGCAACCGTTATAATTCCGCAACCCGGATCAAACCATATTGATATAGCCGATGAGGTATACAGGCGGCTGGCGATGATGGAAAGGGATCTGCCCGAAGATGTTGTGCTTGATATAGGATTTGACAACACTGAGTTTATCCGTTCATCAATTGCCGAAGTCAGGAATACAATATTTATTGCATTTATTCTTGTAGTAATAGTCATATTCTTCTTTTTAAGGGACTGGCGTACTACACTTATCCCAATAATTGTAATACCTGTCTCACTAATAGGGTCATTTTTTATAATGTACCTTGCCGGGTTTACCATCAATGTACTCACTCTTCTTGCAATTGTGCTTGCAATTGGACTTGTGGTCGATGATGCCATTGTGATGATGGAAAATATATATGTCAAGATCGAAAAGGGCATGTCGCCGGTACAGGCCGGGCTTGAAGGTTCAAAAGAGATATTTTTTGCCATTATTGCAACAACGATAACCCTGATTGCCGTATTTTTCCCGATAGTTTTCATGGAGGGTATGACCGGGAGACTCTTCAGGGAATTCAGCATAGTTATTGCAGGTGCTGTTGCTATATCATCCTTTGTAGCGCTTTCTTTTACCCCAATGCTTGCTACTAAGATTTTAAAGCACAGGAAAAAAAGACAAGGCTGGTTTTATGATAAATCCGAAGCTTTTTTTGTTAACCTGAATAATGCATACAGGAATTCCCTTGAAAAGTTCCTTGCAAAACGTAGGTATACTTTTGCAATAATAGGAGGAGCTCTCGGTCTTATTGTGCTGTTCTGGTCGGTTGTTCCTTCGGAGATGGCGCCACTTGAAGACAGGTCGCAGATAAGCATCAACGTATCAACCCCGGAGGGTGCAACCTATGAATTTGCATATGATTACATTCAGGATATTGCAGAGATGGTCACAGAGACCCTGCACGAAGATGAAATAGAAGCAGTACAGGCTATGACAAGAGGAAGCGGGGGGTTTGTGAGGGTTGTCCTTGTACCTCCTTCAGAACGCAGCCGTTCACAGATGGAAATAGCTGCTGATCTATCTGCTGCAGCAAGAACAAAAACCCGTGCGATGGCAAGGGTAATGCAGCAATCCACTTTTGGGGGAAGGCGTGCCGGAATGCCTGTGCAATATGTTCTCCAGGCCACAAACATTGATAATTTGCGAGAAATTCTGCCTGAATTTATGGACAGGGTTAATGCCAGTCCCGCATTCCAGATGGCAGATGTAAACCTCAAATTTACGAGACCTGAACTCAGGATTCATATAAACAGGGAAAAAGCTGCCCTCATGGGTGTTTCCACCCAAAATATCGGGCAAACCCTCCAGCTTGCGCTAAGCGGACAACGGTTTGGATATTTTTTTATGAACGGAAAACAATACCAGATACTCGGCGAAATGGACCGGGAAAACCGCAACAAGCCACTTGATCTTAAATCTTTGTATGTAAGAAACAATACAGGCGAGATGGTTCAGCTGGACAATCTTGTTACCCTTGAAGAACAGACTGCTCCACCACAGCTTTACCGTTACAACAGGTTCGTCTCTGCTACTGTCTCAGCCGGACTTTCTGAAGGCTGGACCATCGGTCAGGGGCTTGATGAAATGGACAGGATCGCTTCGGAAGTGCTTGACGATTCGTTCCGAACAGCTCTTGCAGGCGATTCGAAAGACTTCAGCGAAAGTGCATCCAGTCTCATGTTTGCCTTCCTGTTGGCCCTCGTGCTCATATTCCTTGTCCTGGCCGCCCAGTTTGAGAGTTTTAAAGATCCCTTGATAGTGATGATGACAGTACCCCTGGCATTGACCGGTGCCCTGTTCTTTATGTGGTATTTCAATATTACGATGAATATATTCAGCCAGATCGGTATAATAATGCTGATCGGACTGGTATCCAAAAACGGTATTCTGCTGGTGGAATTTGCAAATCAAAGGAAGGCTGCAGGCATGAATAAGATGGAAGCCATAAAGTTTGCGGCCGCTGCAAGGTTCAGGCCAATACTTATGGTAAGTATCTCCACTATACTTGGAATTCTGCCTCTTACATTTGGCCTTGGTGAGGGTGCACAAAGCCGCATTGCCATGGGTGTTGCCGTTATTGGCGGACTGGTGGTGGCGACTTTCTTAACCCTTTATGTAGTGCCAGCAATTTATACTTATGTGTCAAGTGAATCAAAGAAACAGGAGAATGAGATTAAAGAAACTGTTGCTGCTTAATGCAGTGATAATTAATTCGTTTATTGGCGTTAGTCAGGAAACATATGATCTTAGTGAGTTCATAAAAACAGGAATGGAGCACAACTTTGCGCTTCAGATAGCCCGTAACAGGCAGGAAATATCCGACAACAACTTCACTCTTGGCAATGCAGGGTTTTTCCCGGTTTTGGATTTGAGTGCCAGGCAGTCGGGGAACGTTACCAGTAGCTGGCAGACATTTCAGGATGAAAGCACAGCAAGTACCAGAGGCATTCACAATACATCAACCAACACCGGGCTAAATCTGGGCTGGAACCTTTTCAGCGGGTTCAGGGTGAGAACAACATACAGCAGGCTTGAAGAGCTGAAAGAACAGGGTGAACTAAGTACCCGGCTGGCTGTTGAGAGATATATAGCCCGGATTACCTCCGAATACTATAATTACATTCAGCAAACCAGACAGGTCGGCAACCTGGAGTATGCTGTCTCCCTCTCAAAGGAGCGATACAGGATAGATGAAGAAAGGTATAATATTGGATCCGGCTCCCGCTTGCAAATGCTCCAGTCCCGTGTATTCCTGAATGCCGACAGCTCCAGGCTTGCAAGGCAGTATGAAATTCAACGGGCATCACAAATACGTCTTAATGAGCTAATAGGCACAGAAGATTTTGATGTTTTGCTGGGGGTAAAAGATACAATGATCATTGTCAATCCTGACCTTTTGTATGAGGAGCTTTTTGACAATACGCTTGAACAGAACATCAATCTGCTTATTGCTGCGAGCAATCAGGTGATTTCAGAATATGACAGGGACATAATAGCATCCCGCACCTATCCTTACGTGCAATTCAATACCGGATACGGGTATACTTTCAATACTTATCAGGCAGGGAATATGAGCAATCAGCAATCGCTCGGATTTAATTACGGGCTGACGGTTGGTATAAATATTTTTGACGGCTATAACAGGCGCAGGGAGATCAGCAATGCAATGATAGAGATCCGCAACCGCGAACTCTCATACTTACAGGTGATGCAGGAAGTAAAAGCCGATCTGATGACCATATACAGGGCATACGAAAATAACCTGAGGCTTCTGGAACTCGAATACCAGAATCTTGAAACTGCAAGGGAAAATATGGAAATTGCATTTGAACGTTACCGACTTGGTGTGCTTGCAGGTATCGAGCTCAGGGAGGTTCAAAAAAGTCTTCTTGAAGCCGAGGAACGTCTTCTTTCAATTCAGTACCAGACCAAGCTTGCCGAGATTTCTCTGTTGCAACTTTCCGGAAGAATAGCAGAATACCTTTAACCTGCTATATGTCCTTAAGAAGCTTGTTTTCCGGGCATTCATCCAGTGTTCTGTTGAATTCCTCCATGATACCCTTCAGCCTGTCTATTTCTTCTCCCGGCCTGGCAACCAGCACATCCATGCCCCGGTGCTCCAGTTTATCTGTTATAAATTTAACACTAATCTGATGTATGTCCATTGCAGGCTGGTATGCAGTTTCCTTTGCAAACTTTGTTTTTGCAGCTGACACAATATTGATTTCGATCAATTCATAAAGGATCTCCCTGACCAGCCTTATTGGGATCTCAAGGGTATTACTGATCTGTCTTGCCGTATATGGAGGAGTGCCATTTTCAAAGTTCCGTACAAGTAAGTGTGCTATGTATAATGTTATCAGGCGCCGGTTGTAACTGCTCATATTGAGAGCTTCTGCCTCGAATTCATACTGTTCAACATTTTGATTGGCGAAGGATATCTCAGCCCCAAAAAGCACAACCAGCCAGCTTACCTGCATCCAGAGGAGCAACAGGGGAAGTGCTGCAAAACTTCCGTAAATGGCATTGTAACGTGAAACCCCGATCTGGAAATGTATATAGCCCCACTGTACAAGCTGAAACAGGGTGCCGGCAACTATACCCGCCAGTATAGCGGAAGTGAAATTAACCTTTGTGTTGGGCATCACCATATAAAGAATTGTAAAAAGCATCCAGAGGAGGATGTATGGAATAAGCTGCACAACGAACATTAATATAGGGCTCAACATGCTCAAGACAACGATATTTTCAGCAATTTCCCTGACCTGGGTTGTCAGGAAAACGGTAAATCCATTAGCAAGGATCATGAAAAATGGCGCTATGAGCATCATGGAAAAATAGTCGGCAAACTTTCTCGTAATGCTTCTTGGCTGATTGATCTGCCAGATTTCGTTGAAGGAATGTTCAATGTGTCCAAGCACCTTCATTATAGTCCAGAAAAGTATTACCAGCCCTATTCCGGCCATAAGCCCACCTCTTGTTGCTTCAAGCAAAGATTGAGAAAAGCTGAGAATCCATTCAAGTACCTCTTCCCTGCCTGTAAATGCCTTGGCAAGTTCGTTCTCCAGATATTGCTCAAGCCCAAATCCCTTGGCTATTCCAAAAGCCATGGCCACAACCGGAACGATTGACAAAAGCGTATAATATGTAAGCGCCGAAGCCCTGAGCTGAACCTTATCCTCGCTGAATCCTCTTATAGCAATTATTAAAATTTTCAGCTGCCTGAGCAGGAAGGCTTTTAGAGGCGACAAGTCATCAAGCGGCATTCTCCAGATATCGCTTTTGAAAAACCGGAGAGTTTTCTTAACTTTTTCTTTGTCAACCATCAGCAGTCAATTTTTATAATCCGGCAAATACAGGCTAAATCATACTCCGGGGTTTAGCACTTTGCAAGAATCATACAAGCTTTTGCAGAGCGACTTCAATTCGGTCAAATGCTTCGTTAAGCTTGGATTCGCCTGTAGCGTATGACATCCGGATATGCAGGGGTGATCCGAAGGCTTCGCCAGGTACTGCAGCAACGTTGGCATGCTCAAGGAGGAACATGCAGAAATCATTACCATCTTCAATGATACCTCCCTCGTATTTTTTCCCTTTGAAGTGACTGATGTCAGGAAACAAATAAAACGCACCTTCAGGTTGTGAAATCTTCATACCTTCAATTTTACCTGCTCTTCCCATTACAAGGTCTCTTCTTCTTTTGAATGCCTCTTTCATTTTCAAGGTGTATGAAAGATCTCCCGTAAGGGCTGCAATTGCTGCCTTCTGGGCTATTGATGATGCACCTGAAGTAAACTGACCCTGAAGCTTGCTGCAAGCCTTAATTATGGTTTCTGAGGCAGCCATGTAGCCAATTCTCCAGCCGGTCATTGCAAATGCTTTTGACACACCGTTTACAAGTACTACCCTCTCCTTAATTTCACTAAATGAAGCAATTGATTCATGTTTGCCCAAAAAGTTAATGTGCTCATAAATCTCATCAGAGATAATATAAATTTCGGGATACCTGGTTAAGAGTTCCGCAAATCCGGCAAGCTCTTCGCGCGAATAAACACTCCCGGTAGGATTGTTTGGTGAGCAAAGCAGCAGAACTTTTGTTTTTGGTGTAATTGCATCTTCCAACTGGGCTGGTGTAATTTTAAATCCGGTACCGATAGATGAATTTAATATAATATTATTGCCGCCTGCAAGTTTTACAAGCTCTACGTAGCTTACCCAATAAGGGGCCTGTACTATAACGTCGTCTCCATCATCTACAAGAACCATTAGTGCATTTGCAATACAGTGTTTTGCCCCGTTCGATACTACGATGTTGGCCGGTGGGTATCTTAGATTATTCTCCCTGGCAAGTTTATCTGAAATAGCTTGTTTCAGATCCGGGTAACCGCCAACCGGCGTGTAGAAGGAAAAATTATCGTCGACCGCTTTCTTTGCTGCCTCTTTAATGTGGGGAGGGGTATTAAAATCAGGCTCGCCAACACTGAGATTTATGATGTCAATTCCTTTTTCACGAAGTTCACTGCTTTTCTGGTTCATTGCCATGGTTTGGGAATCAGAAAGCTTCCTAATTTTACCAGAAATGGTTTCCATACTTTATTATGTTTTACTAATGCGCCATAAAATTAGAAAATTATTGAAACTTGCAGGCAATATGGAGAAAAAATAATTATAATTGCATAACAAAATCAGATCTGATGCAGGATATCCTGGAAATTTTAAAATACATTCTTCCCTCTCTTATCGTTTTTATGACAGCATGGCTGGTTATCAGGAAGTTTCTGGAAAATGAACGGAAGATTAAGAAGATAGACCTGATGTATAAAAATGAGCAGTATATTCTTCCGATTCGCATGCAGGCGTACGAAAGGCTAGTACTTTTTCTGGAAAGAATATCACCAGAATCCCTTATCATGCGGGTAAACAAACAGGGAATGACCAGCCAGGAGCTTCATACGGGATTGCTAACCGCAATCCGGTCAGAGTTTGAGCACAACCTTTCCCAGCAGATCTATGTTAGCCGGGAAAGCTGGGAGGTTATCAGAAATGCCCGTTCAGGGTTGGTTAACATTATTAACGAAGCTGCCAAGAGCATTGAGCCGGGCTCTCCATCCATGAAATTAAGCCAGACAATACTTGAAACCATTATTGAAGCTGATAAATCACCCACCACCGTTGCCATAGATTATATCAAAAGAGAGGTGAAGGAATTGTTTTAACCCCCGGCTTGTTTTTCTACCTGAATCCAATGTAATAAATGTATCCAAGACTGATACCGATATTATAGTTGCGTGGTGATGATTCGTCTGTATTTTTGATTTTCGAAAAACCTGCTGATCCCCTGATCTTTACGGTAAAGTCAAAGTCATCATAAAGGCGTACCGTCATTCCCATCCCTAATAATATACCATAATCAAATGACATGAAATCAGATGTAATATTTTCGCTTATTCTCGAATTTTGGCCGCTGTTCAGCAGCTCTCCGCGCCTGCTGGCACTGATAAGACAGGATCCATACACACCCCCAAGAACAAAAAAGCCGGGATCCTTTTTAAAATTATATAAATAAAAAACCGGAAGCGACAGATAGTTAAGTTTGGTATTTATATCAGGAATATATTCTGCAGCCCCTTTTTGGCTAAACTCAAGCGAGACTCCAACTGAACGCGAATCGCTAAAAGAATAATTTCCGGAGATTCCTGCACTTATACCGAAGCAACCGGGTTGTCTCTGATATTCACTTGCTGACCTGATGCCCGACATATTCAAACCCGCATCAAATGCCACAAATCTCAGCTGGGGATGTTTTTGTCCCATGCCGGTATTAGCAACCGCAAAAAACAGAAACAATATTGATAAAAATGATTTACAGGCCATAAATTATTCCAAATCAGACCAAAAATAGGGAAATATTACAAAAAAAAGAGCCCGGATTAAAAATATCGGACTCTTTTAAGGTATGGCATCAATTTTACATCAGATCAATACTTCGTTTTACAAATTTTGAAAGGTCCTTGCCTTTAAGCATATTATTTGAAAGTAACGCAAGGTCTATTAACTGTTTGACCAGTTTATTGTCCTCTGCAAATTTTCTGAGCCTTGCTTCCCTCTTATCCTCAAGATCTTCCAGTTTCTTGTTCAGATCATCAAGCCTGTCTTTATCTTCCTGGCTGACTTCTTCATCTTTTTTGGACTTGTTGGATTTCTCCAGCTCTTCTTTGCTGCTTTTAACAGGGGCTGTTTTCTCCTCTATTTTTGCAAGCTCTTTACCGGCAGCCTTGTCCTTATCCTCAGCAAGTTTTATAATAAGGGGGTGATTTGAGTTAACAACAAGGTTATAGCTGTCAGGCATATCGCCATAAAACCCCATTCCGCCACCCGTTGCCGACATATCTTTCATTCTCCTCATAAACTCTGACTGGGTTATTGTTACCGGATTGTCTGTTTCACCCATATTTTCAACAGATACTGTAAACAGAGGCTTGTCAGGCAACAGGCTTTTAAAAACAACTGAAAGATCATTCTGTTGTGTGGCAGATAATTTTGAATCGGCAGGTTCATCTTTCTGTATCAGTTTATCTACAACATCAGCATCCACTCGCACAAATCTTGAGTTCTTGAATTTTGTTTCAAGGTGATTAATGAAATGTGTATCAAGTTGCCCGTCCATCAGCAATACATCGTACCCCTTTTGTCTTGCAGCCTCAATAAATGAATACTGTTTTTCGGTGTCGGTAGCGTATAGATAAACAAGGTTTTTATGTTTGTCAGTCTGGTTCTCCTTTATCATTTTTTCGTACTCGGCAAACGTAAAGTACTTGTTATCGGCGTTCTTCAGCAGTGCGAATTTTTCAGCTCTTTCATAGAACTTTTCATCGGTAAGCATCCCGTATTCGATGAATATTTTGAGGTCATCCCATTTTTCTTCAAATTTATTCCTGTCACTTTTAAAAATTTCATTAAGCCTGTCTGATACTTTTTTGGTAATATGAGAAGAAATCTTCTTTACATTCGAGTCACTTTGCAGGTAACTTCTTGAAACATTAAGGGGAATATCTGGAGAATCTATTACCCCATGAAGAAGTGTGAGGAATTCAGGAACAATACCTTCAACCGAATCCGTAACAAATACCTGATTTGCATAAAGCTGGATCTTATTTTTCTGAATTTCGAAGTTGCTTTTTATTTTCGGGAAGTACAGAATACCTGTTAGGTTAAAGGGGTAATCCACATTCAGATGTATGTAGAAAAGCGGAGGCTCATTCATTGGATACAGGTCACGGTAAAATTTCTCGTAGTCCTCATCCTTCAGGTTTGCAGGTTTCTTCGTCCATAAGGGCTCAGTATCATTTATTATGCGCATTTTCCCGGTTTCGACCTCTTTTCCGTCTTTCCATTCCTTTTCCATACCGAAGGCAATAGGGACAGGAAGAAACCGGCAGTATTTCCTTAGCAGGTCAAGTATCCGGTTATCTTCAAGAAATTCTTCCGAATCGTCTGCAATATGCAGAACTACATCGGTTCCGACATCTTCTTTTTCAATTTCCTCAATCGTATATTTCGGGCTCCCGTCACATGTCCACTTTACCGCCTTTGCATCGTCAAGGTAGGACTTAGTAAATATTTCAACCTTCTCTGCAACCATAAATGACGAATAAAAACCAAGTCCGAAATGTCCGATTATAGCCTCAGCTTTATCCTTGTAGCGTTCAAGGAAATCTTCTGCGCTTGAGAATGCAATTTGGTTTATGTATTTCTTTATCTCGTCTGCAGTCATTCCGACACCCCTGTCGGATATGGTAAGCGTTTTTTTCTTTTCATCTTTCCTGACATGTATTGTAAGATCGCCAAGTTCAGATTTGTAATCGCCTACAGAAGCAAGAGTCTTTAACTTTCTGGTAGCATCAACTGCATTGGAGATTAATTCCCTGAGAAAAATTTCATGATCCGAATAAAGAAACTTTTTTATTATCGGAAAAATATTCTCTGTTTTTACATCTATCTTTCCTTTCTGCATATCAATGGAATATTTTAGGTTAAACACTGATCAAAAACAGCTTTCCATTTTCAAAGTGTGTGCCAAACCCGTTACATGACAAATAGTCATTAAGGCATACCGGCTTAAATACTACCAGACAGGTAATACAGAGCAAGCGCAAAAGCTGTGATGATAAGAGATGCGATGAAAATTCCGGCTGTTATTGTATATCTCCTCCTTTGTTTGCTTAAATTAGTTCCTGCCAGCACCCACCTTACAGCATTGTCAATCCTTATAAGGGTGTTTTCATTGTTTACCAGATGAATCGTTTTATCAAAACGCAATGTCGGCACTCCCTTACCAAGCTCCCTGGGATGGCATATATTAATTATATTGACATCAGGAATGAGACGGTTAATTTCTTCTATTACTGCTTTTTTTACATCCTTGTCAGGGCTGCCAAGCTGCACAGCAAGAATTACAACGTGGCTGCCCACTTTGCACGACTGATCAGTGGCTGCAAGTGCACAAAACTTTTCTGCTGATGGATATATATAGAGTGAGAAATCTTTGCCTGACGGGTATTTCTGTTCAATATCTTTTACAAAGATATTGTTGTCGTCAATAAGATGAACCGGAAGAGGTTTGCTATTATAAATTGCCATCACAAATAATTGAAATACTCAGGGATAAAATAATTATCCATTTTTTATCGCGTTCCTGGTGTTTTCCAGTCGATATCGGATATATGAAACCACATTTCATTCTCAAATTTCAGTGCGTCGTGTGACATGTCTGGTCCGTAAAAACGAAACTGTCCCCTGAACCGGGACGAAGAGGGAGACAGGTGGTCATAGACTATTTTCTCTAATTCAGGAATATACCTTACAAACATTACTACCTGCGATGAGTACTCAAACCGCAGTCTTTTCTTTGTATCATTACCCTTACTGAAATATGGCCCGCCGAAAAATGCTTTGTTATCAACAACCCTGAGAATATCAATCATTTTGACATTTGTGAAAATTGAATTAAAATCAAAACCTATGAGCGTATAGAATTTTTCACCTCCAATATTTACTGAAACAACCTGGTAATATAGTGCTCCATACCAGTTATTGGAGGTGAAAACGGTGTTTTCAAAAGATTCTGTGTCGGCGGGTACATGGTTAAGATAAATAACACTAACAGAATCGTCATCCGGATTTCTTACCTGCAGAAACCCGTGATATTCATGATCAGAAGGTGACCTGGAGTAGCTCCATGTATAAACCTTTAATTTTTTATCATCGGAAAAAACTTTGCCAAGTGAAGGGAGTGAATCAAACGGATGAAAAAAGGATTTTGGCTGGATAAGAGTTTCCTGGAGAATA
>SLRB01000327.1 GCA_007131165.1 Bacteroidales bacterium
GGTGATGTTCCTTTCCTTTTGAGTGCCGTAACCTATAACAACTATTTCCTGAAGCTCCTCATATCGTGGAAGAAGGTAGATATCTGTATTACTGCCGGCCACTGCAATAATTTCTTCAGTAACATAGCCGATAAAACTGGCCTGTATCATTACCTTTTCCTCAGTTATGGATAAACTGAATTTGCCGTCAATGTCGGTTACAGTACCGTGTAATGTCCCCTTTATTATTATATTGACACCGACTAAACTTTCACCTGTTTCAGCGTCATAAACCCTGCCTGATACCTGTTTGTCGTGAAGGAATCCAAGACATGAAACTGATGCCTTGCTTATCGTCAACGAAAGGCAACACAATACAGTCAATATTAGCCAGGTTTGTTTTAATTTCTGAGTCCTGTAAAACATAGGTCTTTGTTTTAGGAGGTTAAGTCCAAAATATATCCACTGTAAAATTAGGGCTGTCTTTCTCCGGATGTTTTTCCCGGCGTCCGTAATTTTGCTCCCAGAGTCCGGTTCGACAAGGACATTGGTTATGTGTCTTTTTTCACGTGTTACTGATGACTTTATTATTTGATTCAGAACCGGATGTCCTTCAAAATTTGTACTTTTACCCAATATTAATAACTGTTTTGGTATGATTACGTGACCGGCAGGGCCCGTCTATGCCAGTCAGAGCAGGTTATATTTTTTAACCTGACAACAGTGATTCTGGGATAACAGTTAAAAGGATTATTCTATGTTCATTAACAGAAGAATGTTAATTTCTTCAGTGAGCAGTATACTCTTTGTTTTCCATTCATTAGCAGGTGTGGACGGGAACAAGCATTACTTCTATATGTCTGATGTGTCATCGGCAAATGGATTGTCACACAGCCATGTCAAGACTATTTATAAAGATTCACGGGGATTTTTGTGGTTCGGGACTTTCGACGGGTTAAACCGGTTTGATGGCTATGGTTGTAAAAGTTACCTGTACGATATATCTGGAAGCAGCCAGTATCGGAACAAGATCGTTTATTCCATTTTAGAGGATGAAGAGGGGTTCCTTTGGATTGCTGCAAGTGGTACAGATGTTTTGAGGTTTGATCCGGTAAATGAATCTTTCACAGCGCTGCCAATCCCTCTTGATAATCTGGAAGCCAGTGCTTTATCTTTCCATGTTTATGATCTTGCCAGAGATGAGCAGGGAACTTTATGGTTTGCAACCTCCCGGGGATTGTTTTTCCTGGATCCAGGCAGTGACCGGATTCAGATATTCGTTCACAATGCCATCCCGGAATCGGCTGAGATAGAAACAATCAGCCTTGACTACGAAGGCCGGTTATGGATCGGAACAAAAGGCCAGGGTCTTTTTGTGAAGGATGGTGCCGATATCAGTAGCATCCTCCCGGATACTATTACACCGTTTATAACAGACATCCATATTGATTCGTACAACCAGCTCTGGATTGCAACAGCAGGTGGCGGACTCTTTCGTTACAGACACGACAATGGGGAGTATAAACAGTTTCTTGTAAAGCAGCTGCCTGAAGGGGCGATTCCAAATCTGATAAATGATATTTTACCATATCATAACTCAGGATTTTACATTGCAACCTTTTCCGGTATTTATTTTTTTGATATTGAAAAAGAAATTTTCTCTGATTTCAGTTCTGAGCTGAGTTTTCCCAGATATCCGCAGAATCTTGCATTTAATTCACTATATCTTGATGATCATAATATTTTGTGGGCTGCCACACAGTCACTCGGCGTTTATAAGTATTACCTGTTCCACGATTCCTTTAGTCATATTGTACCTTTCCCCAATGACAGGGATCATCCGGGAAATATAATCCATTCACTGATTGAGATCGAAACCGGCAAACTGCTTATTGGAAGTGAAGGCGGACTGGTTTTATTCAATGAAAATGATAACCGGACAGAGATGTTGTATCCTGCATCAAAAGTCAGCGATCCTTTTATGATTACAAAAATTCTCCGGTTGTCTCATGATACTCTGCTGGTTGGTACCTGGAATCACGGGTTGTGGGTTTTTATTCCTGATAAACAACAATTTGAAAAACCTGAACTCTTTAGAGACAAGGCAATGTTTTCCCAGGTCTTTGACATTTTCCTGGACTCCGGCAACAAGGTCTGGGTAGGTCTGCATGAGGGGGGATTGCTTAAATTGAACAGGAAACTGGAAAAGGTATCCCATTATATACGAAACGGTCCGGACAGACAAATATCAGGTATTTCAGTCCGCCGCATACTTGAAGATTCTTCCGGAAATATCTGGATTGGAACACTCGGCGAAGGTCTGGATATTATGAATTCCGAAACCGGAGAATACAGGAATATATATAATGATTACATAACCAGGAGTGAGATCTCAAATAACGATATTCTCTGCCTTATGGAAGATTCCAGGGGTAATATCTGGATCGGGACCAATGGTGGCGGAGTAAATCTTTATCTTGCAGGGACGGGTGAATTTATCCATCTCACAGAGAAGGACGGATTGATAAATGATGTCGTTTTCTCCATTATGGAAGATGAATATAAAAATATATGGCTTCAGACAAACCGTGGCATTTCGCGGTTAAGTTTTTACCCCGGGAAAACTCCTCCTGTATCAGATATAAGGGATTTTGGTTTTGAAGATGGACTGCCCACCACAGATTTCCTGTTTTCAAACAGTTATATATCTGGAGAAGGTAAGTTTTATTTGCCTTCGCGTCGGGGACTGATAAGTTTTAATCCCGACAGCCTTATTAAAAGTGACCTCCCACCCGAAGTAGTAATTACCAGTATTGAGATTAATAATAAACATCTATCAGAATATCCAAAACAGATAAGATTGTTTCCTGAAGTCAATAATGTCTCACTTCTCGAGACTGTTATCCTCAGGCACCACCTTAACAGGCTCAGTTTTGAATTTGCTGCTCTTGATTTTTTTAAACCCTCTGACAATCAATATATGGTTAAGCTGGAAGGGTTTGATGATGATTGGATCTCTCTTGGCAATAACCGGATGATATCCTATATCAATCTTCCGCATGGGAGCTACAGGCTGATTATAAGGGCAGCCAACAGTCAAAATATATGGAATTTGTCAGGTACAAGCCTGGAGATAATTATTACTCCTCCCTGGTGGCTTACCTGGTGGGCTTTTGTAAGTTATACAGTTCTGGTAATATTTGTGTTTGCCCTTACAAGACATCTTATCATTAAGAGAGAAAGGCAGAAAACCAGGAACAAGATTGAAAGGATGGAGCTGGAGAAAGAGCTTGAAATGGATAAATTCAAACTCGATTTCTTTACAAAGATCACTCATGAGATCAGGACACCCATAACCATGATTATGGGGCCGGTAGAGAAAATGCTTCAAAACAAAAGGGGAAATGATTCTGACCAAAAATATTTGCAGATTCTCAAATCAAATTCAGAAAAGCTATACCAGCTTACAAACCAGGTCCTTGATCTAAGGAAAATTGATGAGAGCAAGTTTACAATTAACAAAGTAAGTGACGACCTGATCCCATTTCTCCATTCCGTTGTGCAAAGGTTCACTCCTTTTGCAGAATCAAAGAACCTGATTCTGTCATTTACCCCACAGGTAAGAAGTATTTGCTGGAACTTTGATCCTGCAGTCATTGACAGGATAATAAGCAATCTCATAGGAAATGCTATTAAATTCACTGATGAAGGGGGAGAAATAAGGATTGAATGTTATTTAAGGACTGAACCTCATTTAACTCACCGTCTTGTCCTGGAGGTATATGATAACGGAAAGGGCATTGCGGAGAACGAGGTTGGTGAAATTTTTAAACCATTTTATCAGGCAAAAATATCAAAGGATAGCGATATTCCAGGTACTGGTATAGGTTTGGCACTGGTTAAGGAACTTGCTGATTTGCATGAGGGACTGATAGAGGTTGAAAGTAAGATTGGTGTAGGTTCGCTTTTCAGGCTTAGTTTTAGAAATGATCTGGATCAGGTTTCATTTAAGGAGGATA